>JBFJTQ010000183.1:0-5928 GCA_041625275.1 Binatia bacterium
CAGGCGAAGGGCATCCTGCACAGTCAACCAACCACCGTCGAGTTTAATCGCGCTCGAGCTCCCTTTGCGGGTTATCCATGCGAAACGCCGCTGATCCTCGCACTTGACGGCAACTTGCAGCGCGATGCGAACATCCTGCGCTACGTAATCGAGGACTTCGCTATAGCGCCCCTGCGCCCAGAGCTTGGGAGCCAGCATCCCTGACATGCCAGCGGGCTTTCCTGGGATTGAAAGGGCCTGAGCCGCTTTATCCAGCGCCACCGGAAAACCGCGGTCACAAAAAATGTGAAACATCATGTCCACATGGTTTAGAGCCAGGTGCTTGCAGTCGTCGCAGCTTCCCGACTCCTCCGCGAGAACATCGAAATCGAAGCCCAGACCGTTCCAGGTGAGGATTGTATACCCCTTGGAAACATAATTGCCGAGTTCCTGCACCAACTTTTTACAGTCTTCCCTCGTCATGCGAGCGGCCGGCGTGCCGTCAGCTTTCTTGCCGTGCCGGACGATGGGCTCCGCGCGGTCACCCGGGAACACTGCGGCGCAGGAGATGCCAAGGGGACGTTGCGGCCGCCAGTTGAAATCCTCTCCAATGACGTCCTTTGCCGTCTCAATATCAAATGCCAGGTATTTTCGTGCCACGACACGGCCTCCGTGTCCGCGTAACTTTCCTGCCCAATTTTCACAATCTGTGGAAGGAAAAAAGGGGAGGCCAGTGTCGTAGTGTGTGATTCAGCCAGCCCCTTTTTCCAAGAGAGTTATCGCTTTCCCTGGAGTTTTTCCAAGAAGCCGCTTTTCTTGAGTTCTTCGACAAAGCGAAGCTCGACGAAGTCTTCCGCTTTCACCTTGGTTGCTCTCGGATCACTCTGAGCCTGAATCTCCAGAGTCTGCTTTAAACCCTCGAGCGTGGGGAAAGCATCGTCGACAAGAATCTCGGAATTCGCCTTATGGGCGGCTTCAAGAAGCGCGCGATCAACCCCGCGAGTATATTTGTGCATGATTTTGACTGATTCTTCCTTGTGCGTCTTGTAGTAGTGGATGGCCTCGATCATCGCGGCGACGAATCGGCGGACCTCATCGGGATTTTCGCGGATCCTCTTGCGTGTCGCGACGGTGCAGTTGAACTGGAAGGGAACCTTGAGTTGCGCCATATCGACGATGGTTTTGAGGCCAAGTTTCTCGCCCTGGATCTTCTCGCCTTCCGTCAGCACGGTGAAGTCCATTTGACCGTTGGTTACGGCAGTCAGTCTCGCCGGTGCGCCGCCGACGGTCACGGCTTTGATGTCTCTGTAGGCAATGCCGATCTTCGAGAGGGCGAGACGCAGAGCGAAATCCGCCGACGTGCCGGGAATGTGAACCGCCGCCGACTTGCCGCGTAGTTGCTCGGGAGATTTGATGCTGGCATTGCCGACGATGTAATAGGGCAGGGTGTTCATCTGGCTCTGGATGATTGCAATGTCTCCACCCGCTAGCTTGGCGTTGATCACCGCCGTGCCGACGGCTCCCGAGTATCCCAAGTCTCCCGCTATCAGACTCTGAATGCCGCGCACGCTGCCATTGATATAGATCATTTGCAGATCGAGACCGTGCTTTTTGTAGATGCCGGCGTCGTTGGCGACCCAAGTGACGGCGGAGGCGTTGGTGGAGTCGGAGATATAAGCAACGTATGTTCCGGCCCCGGCGTCGAATGCGGTTCCGAAAACAACGCTGGCCAAGATTGTGAGAACAGAATTCAGCACGCGATGTCTACTAATCATGAGACCTCCTTAAATTGCCCTTTAGCGTCTGATCGGCCAAAGTAAATTCAAAGTTTGACCCAGGCGATATGAAACACAGGTGTCAACGCTCTCCGTCAGCAATATCTACGGATAGCCTTTTATCCCATAACGCTGGAGACAAGCAAGTCGTGCGAGGGCGGGGATTGATCGAAACTGGGATCAAACAGCGCAAACTGAAGCGTCTGTTACGGCAATATCTGGCGCAAATTGAGTCACTTGGCCATTAAAACTGGCCTTTCAACCTGTTGGTAATGATACACGGGGTAGTTACAAATCTCACAAGGGATCGCGGGTTTTTCATCCACCGTGGAGCCGCAAATTTCACACACATAGTAATTGGGGTTCAGACTCTCGATTTTCCTTGCTAACGGCCAGAAAAACAATCCGGAATATCTTCTTATATCACGTATGATTTCTTCATGTTGTTTATGTGATTTCCAGGAATACATGCAATATAGGATCGTCTGGTCATGCGATTCTGATGATAATTCATCCAAAATCTCCGGATAGAATTTGTTAATTTTCTCCAGCTCTTTGATAGCCGCAGTTTTAAGATTTGTCTTGGTGTTGGCAAAAGAGACTGGAATTTCTTTATCTTCTAAGCTTGAGTTGAAAGAAATAATTAGGTTTTTGAAACTCTCAGCATGTATTTTTTCATAAATTGATAAAGCGTAAAAAAGGTATGCAATATTGGGGTAATTTTCAGAGAGGGCTTTCCGGCAAAATTCTTCATAATGCTTATTCGCTGCCATCTCTACCCAGTAAACTTCTCTAAGCAAAGAGAGAGTGAGCGGATATCCACTATCAATTGTTTTTTCGTCGGCCACCGCAGAATATTTGAAATTTGCAAAAGGGTAGCAGAGAGATAGTAGGGCGGAAACTCTTAATAATTCTCTTCTCGAAATCATTCTTAATTTACCCAATCGACAGTTAATGAATCGTGCAGTCTATCGCTGCCGACAATGCCGTATCAAGTGCACTATTATGTAATACCGTATCACTTAACAAACCATAATGTGAGTCGGCCCGCATGGTGTGGCCTTCTTCTGTCCTGCGTTGAAAGAACCGGTGTCCGATTATGTCCGTGGAATTGCGGAATTATCTGGAATTGCTTCAGTGATAGGTTGCGGAATGCGCACGACAGCTAGATTTATTCCGTCGTCTTCGGGTCCAACACGTCGCGCATGCCGTCGCCGATCATGTTGAAAGCGAGGACGACGATAAAAATGGCCACACCGGGCGCGATTGAAAGCCAGGGCTGGAAAAGCAACTGATTCACGCCATCGCGGATCATCCCGCCCCAACTGGGCATAGGCGGTTTTACCCCCAAGCCGATAAAGCTCAAATTCGCCTCTTGAAGTATTGCGGTGGCTGTCCAGAGCGTGGCAACGACGAGGATATCGTTCATCACGTTCGGGATGATGTGAAAAAAAATCACCCGCGTGTCGCTCATGCCCAAGGCCCGCGCTGCTTGAATGAAATCGCGCTCTTTTAGCGCGATTGCCGAACCGCGGGCGATTCGAGCGAATCGCGGCGTGATCGCCACAGCGATGGCGATGGCGAGATTGCCCATTCCCGACCCAAGCACCGCTAGGACCATGAGGCCCAGAATGACAGTAGGAAACGTCATCAACATGTCGATGAAGCGGGTGCTCAGCGCGTCGATTTTCCCACCCTTATATCCGGCTACGATGCCCCACAACGATCCGACGGTCAAAGCGAGCCCCACCGCGGAAAACGCGATGGTGAGCGAGATCCGGGTTCCCAGGATAATCCGTGAGAGCACGTCGCGCCCGAAATTGTCCGTACCCAAGAGGTGCTCCCCGCCGGGGGCCAGGTCGCCGCGGATTATGTTTTGCTCGAGCGGATCGAAGGGTGTGATCCAAGGCGCCAACAAAGCGACGGCAATGATCGACAAGGTCAGCACGATGCCGGCCATGGTCGTCTTATTGCGCCTGACCGCGCGGAGCATACGCTTTCGATTTATTGCTGTCGCTGCCATTGTTTACCCTATCAGCGGTAGCGAATTCGTGGATCGACCAGACCGTAAGCCAAATCGGTCAGAAGATTGACGATGACGATGATGCCGGCGTAAATCGCCATGATCGATTGCAGCATCGTATAGTCATGCGTGCTGATGGCGCCAACCATCAACTTGCCCAGGCCGGGGCGGTTAAATACGATCGTCACCAGAATCGAACTGCCGATCAATATACCGACGTAAATCCCCGTCACAGACACCACCGGAACGAGGGCGTTACGCAGCGCATGCTTGAACATGACCGGATTTTCTCTTAAGCCCTTGGCTCGCGCCGTTTGAACAAAGTCAGCGTTGATCACTTCCAGAAACGACGATCGAGTGACTCGCGTTATATAGGCCGTTTGCGACAAACCGACGCTTAGGGCGGGGAGCACCAAGTGGTAAAGACGGCTCCACGGGTCGCTCAGATCTCCGCCGCCGATTACGGGAAACCATTGATACTTAAATGAAAGAAAGAAGATCAACAGAATTCCGAGATAGAACGACGGGACTGAAAGCCCGGCAAGCGAGATAATTCGCCCGACGTAGTCAATGGTCCGGTTGCGGTTGCGCGCGGTGAACACGCCGAGGGGAACGCCCAAAATCAGACCGATCAAAGAACCCGCGATCGTCAGATCGAGGGTATAAGGTAGTGCGCGCAGAATTTGCGGCATGATCGGCTGGCGGTTGGCCATCGAAACGCCGAGATCGCCGGTCAGCAAGCCGCCGATATAGACGGCGAATTGATGGATCAGAGGCCGATCCAGGCCCCAATTGCGGCGAAACTCTTGTAGCGCTTCAGGCGGTGCCTCTTCGCCCAGGATCGCGTACGCCGGGTCCCCGGGCATGACGCGCATCACGATGAAGATGAACAACAGCACGGCAAACATCGTGGGCAACGCCCAGAGACATCGGCGAATGCAGTAGCGCAGCATGCCCGCGTCCTCAAAAGGTGGGCAAGCGACCAAGCTCGCGGGGTAGTGTTCCCTTAAGCAAAGTGCGCATTCCACTCAATCGGCAAGCCGCCGCTCAAGGAGGACTCTAACTTGGCGAAACCCAGGTCAACGTTGGCCTTGCGCGCCGCTATGGTGTTGAGAATATGCGTCGGGTAGGCTGCCATGTCCTCGAGAATCTTAATCTGAGCCTCGCGCCAGAGTTTCTTTTGGGTTTCCAAGTCGGTCTCCGCTTGCGCTTTTTTCAGCTCGGCGTCAGCTCCCGAGAAGCGCGAAAAATTCCGCTTCCCGCCGCCGAGAAAAAACTCTTCGAGAATGAAATTCGCTGTTGGGAAGCGGGTTGCAGCACGCAGCACCAGCGGGTTGCTGCCCTCATCGTTCTTGGCGTGCCAGGTGGGATGGGCGACGACGCTGACATTGATCTTGATGCCAACCTTCGCCAGCTGGTTTTGAATGATCTCCATGGGCCGGCGAAACTGCGGCCGCTCGCTGATGAATACCGGGTCGATGGTAAATCCGTTCGGCAGACCGGCTTCGGCCAGGAGTTTCTTCGCCTTGGCCGGATCGTGATCGTATTTGAGCTTATCCGGGACCGGATCCAAACCGCCAACAAACTGCGCCGGGATGACGGAGTAAAGCGGCTCAGCGACATCTTGTCCGATGAATCTAACAATGTCATCGCGATTGAGCGCGTAGGCGATGGCTTGGCGCACCCTGAGGTCGTTCAAGGGTTTTCTATTGCGGTCCATGTGCAGTTTGTGGACGTTGGCGGGCCCAAACGATTCAATGACGACGCCCGGCCCCTTGACCTGATCGATCGAGCGTTGTTCGCGATCGACGTCCATGATCTCCAGCTCCCCCGATTTGAATGCGAGAGTGCGGCTGCTCGCATCCGGCAGCATGCGGAACTCAACGGTTTCAAAACCAGGCTTGCCGCGGAAATAGTTGTCGTTTCGCCGCAAAACCAAAATTTCCTGGGGAATAAATTTTTCGAAGATATAAGGGCCCGTGCCGATCGGCGTCCGCTTGATCTTGTCACCGAGCTTCTCCGCAGCCTTTTTACTCAACACCATGCCCGCCTGCCAATCGAGCACGGTGGGCAATAGCGAAAGCGCGGTCTGCGGCGATTTAAGATGGAGCCGCACGGTGTGCTTGTCCATTGCTTCAATTTTGCCCATGG
>JBFJTQ010000184.1:0-5926 GCA_041625275.1 Binatia bacterium
CCGGATTCCGCAATAGAAAGTTACGTGGGTAGCCCCGGGCGACCCTTTCGCAGCGAAGCCAATAGTTTAGTGCCTCCGAGCCGACATCTATAGTCGGTGCATGGAGTGGCGGTGTCACGGCAAGGCCGATGATTTGCCAGGTTGCCACAACGACTTTGAAACTGCGCGCCTGCATGGCTTCGCCGCTGCAGGCTCACCCCGGGCTCTGATGATACCGAAACTGCAACTGCGGAATCCGGGTTAAGTCGAACGGGTCGCCGCATGACGCTCAAGTAAGTTGCTACTGCGGAATTTGCATCTGACGGCTAATTTTACCGGAAAGCCACATCGCGGCGGTTTCGTCTTTATCGGAGACGTTGGCTTCTCTTCGGTCAAGGCATGGTTGGCTCCGTCAATCGGCCAAGACTCGTTCCACCGCCTCGCGCCATCCCGCGGGGCCGATGGCGAGCGTTTTCTCAATTCCCGCGATATTTTGCGTGATGGTCGAATCCCAAGTTCGATCAGGATTTCTGATCAAGATCGGACGGTCCACCTGGCGCAGGAAGGGTAAATCGTTAGCCGAATTTCCCAGGCCGACACTGCGAATGGATTGATTGCCTTGCCGGTAAAGATCGAGAAGCGTTTTTGCCGCTTTGCCCTTGTCGCTGCCCCAGCTCAAATGGTAGAAACGATCGCCCTGGGTGAGTTTTAAACCCTTGGTGCGCAAGGCCGTGAAGAACCTTGCGGAATGACCCTGTTTCAATACGAACGGCTCATCATATTCCCGCTTGGCGGCTGCCCGAGCGCTCTCTTTGGATAGGCCGGTCAGTTCGCAGATCTCTTCGACGTTCATCTCGCCGAAGGCTCGTATGTTGACGTGCAAGCGGCGGGCCGTGTCGAGCAATGCCCGCCGTATCAGGTCGATGCTTTGACCCAATTCCAGGGCGTGTAACCCGCCTTTGAGTTTCGCTTTCTCAACCGGAAACGGGAAGTAGTCCGGCGGAAAGTAGATGGCGCCCCCGTTTTCCACGATGAAGGGATCTTTTAGCTTTAGTTCTTTCCATAAAGGTTCAATTTCGCTCCGTGTTTTGCTGGAGCAAAGAATAAGCGGGAATTCCAATGATTGGACTTTTCGGATTGCGGGGAGCGAGGCTTCGTAGGAGTAGGTGCGCTGGTCCAGAAGTGTTCCGTCCAAATCGGTGATAATCACGAGTCGAGCGGAGTTCAAGACCTTGTGTGCCTCCCCGTAAGGCCGCTTCCGCCCCTCTTCGTCTGGTATTCCGGGATCGTCATGATGGGTGGGCGCTCGCGGTCCTGGATGTCCTTCACCTCCAGCGCGTAGGCCCGACGGCGGTGTTTGATGAGCTTCATGCTGCGATTGACCTCTTCCAGCAATTGCACCCTGTTTTTCTGCTGCAGGCGCTGCATCACGACTTGAATGATGGCGAAAGCCATTTGGCTGAGGGCGGACAGACTTTGGTTGCGATGTACCCGTTCTTCAAGATCGACCTGCGCGATGGCGCCCAGGCCCAATTCGCTAAATAGGTCGATCAGCAATCCGGTTTCAACCCCGTAACCGGTAAAAAAAGGCACGCGCTCGAGGGCCGCACGGCGCCCAGCGTATTCGCCTGCAAGGGGTTGGATCATGCCCGACAGATCGGGATAGAAAAGATTGAAGAGGGGTCGAATCGTCAGTTCAGTAACTCTTCCCCCGCCCTCGGAAACGAGTTTCCCTTCGACCCTGATTGGACGGCGATAAAACCCCTTGACGTACTGAATTTCGGGTTCTCTCAGAAGGGGGCCCAACAAACCGTAAACAAAGCCGGAGTAAAAATTTTTGATGTCGGTATCCACCCAGGCGATGATATCGCCTTTGAGGACGTAGAGGCTTTTCCACAAGGCCTCGCCTTTGCCGCGATACGACCCGTGGTTCGGCAAAATGTCCTGGTGAACGTAGACGGGGATGCCCAAGTCCTCGGCGATCTTAACGGTGTCATCCGTGGACCCGGAATCGATGAGCACGATCTCGTCCAGCAAGGGCACTTCATCGAAAAGTTTTTCCTTTATGATACCGATAATATTACCGACGGTTTCCGCTTCATTGAGGGCCGGCAGTCCCAAACTGATGCTGACTCCCTGCTTCTTCTTGAGGTCTACCAGCTTATTGAGGTCTTCGAATTCCTTCCGATGAAAGGTATTCTCGGCGAACCATTGATCGACGCTTTGCGACAAGTCCTTTGGCTGGATTAGGCGTTGGCGGCGACCCCAGTCGGCAAAAGGCTCGGGTGTTTTGACGACCAAGAGAGGCTTGTCCGTTGCCTTGGCGATTTGTTCAACCACCGGTCCCAGAAAGAACGACTGCGGTTCGGTCATCGCTCCGGCGCCAATGATGACGAGGTCGTGGCGGGGGGCTTCCTGAAGGATAACCTCCCTTGGATCGCCTTGCACCGTGATGAGCCTCGTTACCTGAGTATGAAACCGGACACGCTGGATAAAAGTGTGATAGAGAATTTCTCCGAACTCGGCAGACGCGAATTTCTGCTCACAGTGGAGAACCGTGATCTCTCCCTCAAAGGAACGGGCGAGCTGAACCGCCAGCTGGAGGGCGAACTCCGCATAGGGCCCACCACGCACGGGGAGCAATATGCGTTGACACTCGGAGAGGCTGCCTATGCGAGCAACGAGCAGGTTGCACGGAGGCGTTGCCACCAGCCGATCGATCGTGCGACCAAAAAGAATTTCGTCGGACTTGGAATTTCCCTTCCAGGGGAGAAGAAGCAGATCGCAAGCTTCGGCGACGGCGGCTTCGGCGATGCCTTCGGATAGGTGGTGGGAGACCCTCACCTGGGTTTTGACGTCGATCAGTTGCTCCGGAACCAAGCCGCGGATTTCCTCCAGTGCCGCGCGCGAATCAACTGCCTCTTCGGCCCCTTCGCTCAGCGAAATGTCTTCCGGCACCCTAACCACCTTCAGCGCCACAAGGTGTCCGCCCGGCCGCAATAGCCGTACGGCCAGCTCCAAGTTGGAGCGCGCTTCCGCTGCGTTAACTACGGGGATCAAGATTTTTGAACATTGCATGTGCTTTAATGGCCCTCATGAATTTCAGAGTTGTGGCTCCAACCCATTAACGTGTTTTTGCCGTGTGTATAGGCATTGGCGAGCGCCGCATCTGACTTGGCTGCCGTGCTAATAGTCGTTCCGCTGCATCGACTGAAAGATTGGAAAAAAACGAAAGCGTTAAGGCCTCACGTCTCATACCGATCAACCTATCGGAGCCGGGAACAATTATCAATTCACTTGGTGTCGGCACGAATATAGTTTCTCAGGCGACGGTCTGCCTTTTAGCAAATACTTGGCTGCGCTTTGGACTCTACTTTCAACGCCGCAGCGATAGCAGAATGCATTCCCCGCGCACTCCTGCAGCCCTGTCGTTGGTTTATCGTTGCTATCACTTTAGGTCAAGGATTCGAGGGCGTTTTTGCTCGGGCACCGGACGTCGGTTGAAGCAATGTTTCCGCGTGAGACAGGGATCATACCGAATTCCGCAGTAGAAAGTTTCTTAAGAAGCCTGGTGTGACCCGTTCGACTAAGCTCACGACAAGCCTTTCGTCGCGAAATCTATGGGCCGCTGCCTCTGAGCCGACAACCATGGCCGGTGCATAAAGTAGCAACCTCAATGCCTGGGCGACGGCTTGCCAAGTCGCAACAAGGACTGCGAAATTGTGCGGTTGGGTATCTTCGCGACTCCAGACTCCCCCCAGGCTCGGCACACGCCATATCCGCGACTGCGGAATCCGGAATCATTAGAACGTTCCCGCGATGGGCATTTTACTGTCTCGAATAACAGCGACCGACCGTTTATGTGGCCCGCCCTGGCTCTTCGAGCATCGTCGCAAGCCCGATGATACCCAAGGCAAGTATAGCGGCAAGCACCTGCCAGGCTATGGTATAGGACCCCGTGCGATCGACAATGTAACCAAATACGGGCGTGCCGAGAGTCGCACAGGCTGCATTGATCGTAATCATCATCCCGAGAGCCGATCCCGTTCTGGCCTTACCTGCCAGCTCACCGATCAATGCGTAGGAGACTCCCTGATAGCCCACCAGACATACCCCGGAAAGGAAGAGGATCGGCAAGAGCAAAAAGTAGGAGGAATGTGGGTTCATGAAACTCAATCCCGTGATGAATAGCGCCGACAAAACGCCAATTAAGATCAGCACGATCTTTCGCCGTCCGCCAAAAAGCCGATCGCTCGCCACGCCCCAGCCAACCCGACCGACCATGGCTCCCGCCTGCGTGAGCGCCAAAGCCTGACTCGCCCAGTAGGGAGAAAATCCCATGGCATCTTTGAGGTAGAGCGGGATGTATGTGATGAGGGACATCTGGCCGATGAGGTACACCGCGGTGCCGCAACTGATGGGGAGGAAGCGCCAGACATTCAGCGGGGCTTCGCTTTCCTGAGGGGCCGCGTCTTCGGCAGCGTCGCTAGCCAGCCTCTCCGGAGGATCGCGCCACAGACGCGAAAACAGAAACCCAAAAAAGAAATTAATCACCCCTAGGGCGGCGAGAGCTCCGCGCCAGCCCAAGAACAACACCAACTGCGGCGCCAGCATCGCCGTGACTACCCCGCCCGTGGGAACCCCGGTTTGCTTGGTTCCCATGGCGGTTGCCCGCTCGCTGCGCTGAAACCACGCCATCACGCCTTTGGTCGAAGCGGGATTCAGAAAACTGTATCCCAGCCCGGCGAGAAAAAAGCTCGCAAAGGCCCAGGCGAACGAGGGGGCCATTGCCGCCGCGAAAGTGCAGATTCCCAAAAAGAGATGGCCCTGCAAAGTTGTCTTGCGAACTCCAAGCCTATCGGCCATCCACCCCGCGCCCAAGGATGAGCCCGACATGGCCAGGTAAAAGGCGGAGAAGAAAAGACCGACCTGGGCGCGGGAAAGCCCGAGTTCGTCCTTATAGAAGGGCGCCAGGGTGTTGATGCCGTACTGAGCCGTTGCGCCGATGATATGCGAGATGCTGATGAGCGCAAGAATAGTCCAACGAAAGTTTTCACGCGTGAATGCCGAGTCGGACATGGAGAAAGGCTTGGATCAATCAAATACTGTGGCGGAATAGGCCCCGCCATCGATAAAGGCCTCAAGGACGCTCGGCCCTTGGCGCGCGAAAGCCCACTCGATTGCATCGCAAAATTCGTTGCGCGTCCTTGCAGGGCGGCAAGGCACGCCGAAATAATGGTCAGGAGACGCTGGCGGCTCGCCCAGGTAGACTCCAGAAAGCGGATAGCGCCTGCGCTCTTGTTTGACCTTCATCAACCCCAGCCAACCGTCGTTGAGGACAACAACGGGAACGGCCAAACTCAAGCGCCGCGCCACGGCCAATTCACCCGCCGTCATCTGAAATCCGCCGTCACCGACCACGGCGACCACCGGGCGCTCCGGAAAGACAAGCTTCGCAGCATAAGCCGCGGGCATGCCGTAGCCCATGGAGGACCAGCCATTGGTTGCCAACAACGTCTTCGGATGATCCGTGCGCCACTGAGTTGCGACTTGGTGCGTGTGGGCGCCCACGTCGCAGGCCAAGATTCCCTCTGCGGGAACCTCTTCTCTGAGAATATCGAGCACATCATGCGCGGCAAAGCCGAAGCCTGGGGGGCGCAGAGATCGTTCCAGGACTTGCCGATGGTCCTTCCATTCTGTCTTGGACCATTGGTTTGCAAACGGCGGCAGGCGGCTCAGGGCACGGATCGCTCGATCGAGGTCGCAGGCTTCGTTCCATACTATGTTCAGACTGGAGCTCATCTCGGCGGCCTCGCTAGCGATATGGATCACGGGGATCTTTCCCGTCCACTCTTCGTAGTTGATTTCGATGGGATCGAAGCCCACGGCTAGAATCAGATCGGCTCTGTCCACCAACGCCTGCACGTTCGTGCGCCGCGCCCGTCCG
>JBFJTQ010000185.1:0-5920 GCA_041625275.1 Binatia bacterium
AAATAGAACTTTCCAAGCGGTCTGGCCCCATTTGGCGCCGCACACGGCCGAGCATTCCTCCAACTCACGGTGGATGCTCAGAAGCCCCGCGTGGCTGAAGCGAATTCCATAGGGTAAGAAATTGGTAACGAACGCAAAGAACATGATCCAGATGGTTCCGTATACCGGCAACGGCATTGTCAAGTAGACCTGCAGCACGGCAACGCCCAACACCAAACCGGGCAAAACCAGAGGGACCATGGCTAACTGGTCCAGTGCCCAGCGGCCTCGGATGTTCGTCCGCACGACGACCCACGCGGCAACGAAGGCAAGCAGCACCGTAGCCGTGGCAGACGTAATGCTGACCGTAAGGCTGTTGAATATTGCCGTGATGATCGTGGGATCGTAGAAAGCGGTCCGGTAGTTCGCCAACGAAGCAAGCGCCACTGCGTTTTCGGAAATGGGCTGCATATAGGGAAGCAAAGAGGCCCAAGCAAGGGCAATGAGCGGCAGCACTTGGAGGAGGGGCAACGCAAGAAGGAGAAAGCCAGCCGGCCAGCGCCACCAGCCCAGATCGATTCTCCGAGGCCGGTATCCTTTCCCGGTAACCGTGGCGAAGCGGTGACTGTGTCCCGTGACGCGATGGTAGTAGAACAGAGCTGGGGCTACTAATCCGATAAGGATGATGGAATAGGCGCTTGCTTGCCCATACCTTGGGAGGAATCCCCCTCTAATCTGCAGGTAAATCTTGGTTGTGAGTACCTCGATCCTGGCCGGAAGGCCGATGAGCGCCGGAATCTCAAAGGACTCGAAAGCTCGGATGAGCGTCAAGATCAAGACGGCGAGCACGCTCGGCAAGGCAAGGGGGAGGGTTATCCGTTTGAACACTTGCCAGTTGCTGCTTCCCGCGACTACGGCGACTTCTTCAAGCGCTGGATCCATCGATCGAAACGGCGTCGCCATAAGGAGAAAAACCACAGGCGCCCATACAACGGCTTCAACAAGAATCATCCCGGGCATGGAAAAGAGGTCGAAGAGCGGAGCGATTCCGGTCAGGTTCTTGAAGGCCACATTGATTAGACCGGCGGTGGGGCCGAGAAGAAGGATCCATCCGATCACTTTGACGATTCCCGGAATGCCGAAGGAGACAAGGGCAAGGATGTAGGCGAGACTGCGGCAGGGCGCGTTTGTCCGTTCCGCGAGCCAAGCGATGGAGGTGCCCAATACCAAGGCTCCCAGGGCGCTCCCTATAGAGAAAACGAAGGAGTTCCACAGGAGCGTTCTGAAGTCAGATACAGAGGAAACGATGCCGGCATAGTGGCTCAGGGTTATGCTGCCGACAGCCGGCCCTCGCTCAACAAGGAGGCTTGTTGATACGATAAAAAACAGTGGCGGTACGACCAGGTAGGCGATCAGGATGCCGGCGAGAAAGAAAAGCCAGCGAGAAAAATCGGTAACCGATTGCGGCCATTTAAACGACTGACTCGGGCTCAAAAGGATTGCCCTGTACCAGCTCTTCACCGCACAGCGCTCCCGACGTTCCCAACTTACTTCTGGGTGATTTCCAAGAGCATTTTATCCCACTTTTCTTGTTCCTTTTCGTATTGATCGACGGTCAAGCCTTTTTCAGGATACCAGCGCTTGAACCCGTAATCCTTTTGCGCGGTGCCGAAGTAGAGGTCTTCATATAATTTCTGTCCCTCGGCGCTTATCAGGAAATCGACGAAGAGAAGCGCTGCATGGGGGCGGGGGGCGTGAGCGTACACGGCAGCCCCGCCGCCGCTCACGATCACCAGGTCCAACGGAGCCCAAACCAACGGGGCGCCTTTGGCGATGGCAACATGGGTGGCACTGTAAAACTGGCTTGGCGAAACTATCACTTCCCCAGCGGCCACAAGCTGGGTCAAGGCGCTGGCAGCAATCATGTGCAGCCTCATGTTCTGTTCCTTCAATCTCATCACGTAACCTTCGCCCTTTGCCTTGAGCATGGCGCCGATGGTTCGCGCCCCCGTGGAGCCGCCGGCCATAGCCATTTTGTTCTTGAGACTCGGTTTTAGCAGGCCGTCAAAATTTTTGGGAATGTCGGCTGCGCCCAGAAGGTTCTTGTTGTACCCAAGACCGACGAAGGATTCACGGTCTATGGTCCAATAAACGAGCTTCTTCGGAGCATCTTCCTTGGAGTCTTCCGAATATTTTGCCAGATGCGGCGAAGTGTAAGGCATCAGGAGCTGGCTGTCGCGGAAGGTCATCAACCCCGGGAGCGTTGTCTCAATAGCGTCCACCAGATGGCGTTTCGCCTTGGACTCGGTGAGAACCCTCTGGATCAACTCAGTGGCATTCGTTCGATACGTCTCAACTCTTACGCCCGGGTATTTGGCCTCGAAGTTCTTGGCGATTTGTTTGTTTTGCTCAGCGGCTAGCGTCGTGTACCAGACGAGTTTGCCTTCCCGTTTCGCGCCTTCAAACAGTAACTGCTCGCGATCGGTGCCGGTGTAGGGCGCCAAATCAGCCAAAGACGACGGCTTGCCGGTTTGGCTCTGTGCGGATCCGACGAGAAGCAGAACAAAAAGCCAAGTGGCAGTTAATCGCTGCATGTGTAACCTCCTTCAGTCTATATTGACGCCGTTACTATCCGTTCCTAGTCCTTGCGCCTTGTGCCTGGGCGGAGACTAGTGCAAAACGCCCGGTGGTGCAAGCTGACTTATGGCGGAATGCGGGACGCCACCCGGAAGGGGCGGGCCAGGGAACCTAAATTCCTTGATCCTCTGCGCTCGGTGAATGTTTTTCGTCGTCAAAATCGAATTCGGTTTGTGGTTGCGCCAAAAAAGACGTCTTTGGCGCGTGAAGCGATAGTGAGGCGATCACTATGAATTCGCGGTCGCTCGATGGCCATTGCGTCATTGCCTTGCGAAACCAAGCTCTTTGTTACATGCTTCTGTTTACGCAGATTGGAGGCAGTGCGCTAGAACATCTCAGATCGCTCCTGAAAGGCTGCCGGCGAGAGATTCCCGACAAAGTCGTCTTTATTTTGAAGCCGTGGACCCAGCCCATTACGATGGCTCCGGGATCATCGCGCCTTTTTGTGCCCGCAAGGAGTTCCCCGCCATGTAGTGGATCGGGGAATTGAACGGCCATGGCCTGGCGCGTCGAAGCGTTGGGCCGGCCGCAGGAGAATATTCTCGGCGTGATTCTCGAACTGGTGTGTCTTGCGGAAAGACGCCTCGTGTGGGGTGTTTCGTTCCCGAACTTTTGCATGTCGAATAGCCCGACCCGTGGCAGGGAGGCTGAAAATTAACCTATACAGAAGTCTTTATCATGCGAGGGCAAAAATTTCCGGGTTAAATCTTCCGGGCGCCGTGCGCGGGGCGCTTTGGATGCTTGGAAGCACCATTTCCTGGGCTTTGATGGCTGGAATCACGCGTCATTTGAAAGACGAAATCCACACCTTCGAAATTGTTTTTTTCCGCAGCCTCTTCGGCACCATGTTTTTGCTCCCTTGGCTATTCCGTCTTGGTCTGGCGGGCCTGAGAACGCGACGGATCGGCATGCATATGCTGCGCGGGTTCCTTGGCCTTGCGGCAATTTATTTGTTGTTTACGGCCATCGCGCTCGCGCCCCTTGGCGAAGTGGCGGCGATCATCTCGACGCGCCCGGTGATCGCCTCCCTAGGGGCCATTTTAATCTTGCGCGAAGTGGTGCGCGGCCATCGTTGGGCTGCCACCGCGCTTGCGTTCTCTGGCGCTCTCATTATTATCCGGCCGGGCATTTCCGACGTTTCACTCGGCGTGTTGCTGGCGCTCCTTTCCGTTGTCGTCATGGCCGGTGTGTCTTTGACGGTGAAATCACTGGCACGTACGGAGGCGCCCGATACCATCGTGATTTGGCAGATGGTCGTGTTCACGCCGTTTTCCCTGATTCCGGCGCTTTTCGTTTGGCGTACTCCCGATCTGTGGCAGTTCATGCTGCTGGTGGGGACCGGTTTGTTTGGTACCTTCACCCAGCGTTGCATGACGCGCGCCTACGCGGCCGCCGATGCGACGGTCGTGTTGCCTTTTGATTTTACGCGGCTGGTATTCGCCGCGTTGTTCGGCTTCGTTGTGTTTGGCGAATTTCCCGACGTCTGGACATGGACGGGCGGCGCCCTGATCTTCGCGGCGATCCTCTGGATGACTAAAATGGAAACGGCGGCGCGAAGCGCGTAACCTGTGAAATGGAGGTCAAAGCTTCCTTTGACTAAGTCTTCACGGAGAAAACTTTGACCCCCATTTCCTCTTCGGCGCGCGCCATTGTCAGATTTGCGCTTGCAGGCTCAACGTTCTTGCGGGAGAAAAGCCGAATGCCGTTTGGTAATATTGCCGACGAGCGGTCGGCCAACGGCGAACAAATTCGCAACAGTGGCAAACATGAACTAGACCGGAACCTCCCCACACACGGCGGCGAACTTAGCCCCCAGCAAAAGGTTTTCGAAGTTCTGGTTAAGTTCCAAGAGAAATAAAAGGGCACCTTCTCCGGAAAAGATGCCCTTCTATCGCGCTTTCGCGCCAAAAAATTCAAAGCAGTTTTTTTCTCTCCCGCGCCTCGGCGGTCTAATGATGGCTTCCCCGAATCTTACTCACGGCGACTATCCCCGAGAGCCGCAACTCTTATGACCTTCCTGTTTTCTCGCCGCAGCGAGTCGCTGCCGTCAGGCAGTTTAGTTGAGGTCTAGCCGCAACTGCTCGGTTGCGTGAGATTAGTCTTTAGCCCGGAGAAGCTTTCACCCGCAGGGAGCGGGGCTTGTTTGTCAGGTGGAGCACTGCTTTCCATAGGGAAACCTCCTTTCTGACCTAGGGGCCATTTCACTTGGCGCGATCCATCGGCCCCGGCGCCTGGCGGCGCTTCATGGATCTGTTTTAATCATTACGTCCGGTGATTTCTTTTGTCAAGGGCAAAATTGACGCAACGAAGCGGCGCGCAGAAACCATAGAGCATGAGAATTGCCGATGTTACTCGAATATGCTGTTTCAATAACCGCGTTCCCAGTCTATGACGTTCTTCAGTGGACGGCCATGCAAATAATTCGCAAGATTGTCACAGAACAATTCCACACCGCGATGCTCCGCCTGATCCGCCGCCGCGGACACATGGGGCGTGATCAAAACGCGCTCATCCTGCCAAAGGCGCAAATCGGGCGGCCTTTCGAATTCACCGACGTAGACGTCCAGAGCGACGCCGCGAAGCCTGCCGGCAACGAGAGCTTCCAGCAAGGCCTCTTCATCCACGATTTCGCCCCGGGCGATGTTAACCAGAACGGTACCCGCTTTCATCGCTGCAAAGGCCTCTCGTCCGATGAGATTTGTCGTCTCCTTTGTCCACGGGCAACAAATGGCGACAAACTCGCTCTCGCGAAGGAGCTCGTGGAGGGCGTAATCCGGTTCCAAGCGGTCGAAGTAAGGGGAGGGGGCGCCCCTGGAAACGACATGCCGGCGCGTACCCACCACACGCATTCCGATTTGGGCGCAGAGCCTCGCGACCTCCTGGCCGATCCCCCCGGCTCCGACGACGCAGGCCGTTTTATCGCGGAGCAGCATGGGACCGTAGGATTGATGATGGAACTGGTGCCGCTTTTGGTCCCTGTAACCGCAGTGAAGACCGCGAGCAAAGTGAAGAAAGCTCGCCAGCACGTACTCGGCCATGGGTCGACGGTTTGTGAAACCTCGGGAAGTCGTGACGATGAGGTCACTAGCCCACAGATCGGTGTGCAAGAAATTGCTCGCTCCCGCTGGGAGCTGATGAACCCATTTCAGATGGGGTGCGCGCGCCCTCAAGTCTTTCAGCGGCGGCCAGCCCAAGAGCACCACTTCCGCCGCGGCAAGGGCGCGGTTGCGCTGCTCGAGACTGCCCGCGGCGGTAGTTCGTGTTCCGAGATACCGATCCACGGTCCACTGGTGCCAGGTGGCGC
>JBFJTQ010000186.1:0-5899 GCA_041625275.1 Binatia bacterium
AGCGCCTCCACGAGATGGAGGTATCCTCCCGCCAAACCGGCTTGGCCCACCGACAACTGGCCCCCGCCCGTGTTGACCGGAAAATCGCCTTTGTAAGTGAGGTCGTGGGTGTCAACGAATTTACCCCCATCCCCTTTTTTGCAGTAGCCGAGATCCTCGATCTGGATCATGACCGCAATGGGGTAATCATCGTAAATCTCAAATAAGTCGATGTCTTCGCGTTTGACTTCCGAGAACAGTTTTTCGCCGACGGCTTTGGTGCCGAAGGTCGTCTTGTCGGGCGACATGTTGGCGACCTGGTAGTGGACTTTCTCAGAGTCGGTGACCAAATAGACCATCTTGTCGGTGTACTGTTTTGCCTTTTCCTCCGAAGCGAGGATGATGCATTCGGCACCGGAACACGGCATCACGCAATCGAAGAGCCGGATGGGGTCGGAGATCATGCGCGAATTCAGGTAGTCCTGCATGCTCATGGGCTCGCGGAACAACGCTTGAGGGTTCTGCAGCGCATTGTCCCTTTGAGCGATGGCGATCTTGCCGATCTGCTCCAACTTCGTCCCGTACTGTTCCATGTGCAAGCGTTGAATCAGCGCCATCAGGCTGTTGGGGCCGCCGTAACCGTAAACGTCGATATAATTCCCGCGCTGGTACTCCAGAGGGCGCTGATGCGCGACGCTCTTATCGAAGGAGTTGGCGCCGACTAGTACGATGAGATCGACATGTCCCGCTTCGATCGCGTCCGCCGCCCGTCGAGCACCGATCACGCCTCCCCCGCCTCCGTAATCCGCATTCAACACCCAGTCCAGCTCCAATCCCAACTGCTCGGCCACATGGGGAGAGAAATCCGGACTGGCCTGCGTGGTGATCGCCAGCCCCTGAATTTCTTTCTTGTGCAGACCAACGCGCTGTAGTGCCTGGCGAATCGCGTCGGCGTAATGCGTCAAGACCGAAGCTTCTGATTTCCGCGAATATTCGGTCGACCCGTAGCTGACAAAACAGACTTTTTTTCTACGCATGGCCTATCCTTCCTCTCTTTCTATGTCCGGCGACTTATCACGGCGCGAGAATCGCCTGCTACCCTGCGCCTTCCGTGATAAACATCTCCCCGCTGATACGGTCCATTTCCTGTTCGCAACCGTACAGCAATCGCATCAAACGCGCTTCACGATAAAACCCTTCGAAGGGAAACTCCTTACACACGCCGTAGCCGCCATGAATTTGGATCGCGGTGTCCGCAGCCTCGAACGCCATCCGCGCCGCCCTTTTTTTTGCCAGAGCGGCAACAGCGAAATAAAGCATCCCTTGATCCGCGCGCCAAGCCGCTTCCAACGTCAGCCAGGTACAGGTGCGCAGGTTGATCGAAAGGTCGGCCAGCATCCATTGAATCGCCTGGCGTTGGGACAAGGGCCGGCCAAACGTCACACGGCTCCGCGCATGCTCGATGGAGTCCGCCAGGCAGCGCATCCCGATTCCCAGGGCGCGGGCGGCAAGGCGTAGCTGCTCGCAGGCGATGATCTCACCCGCCTCGTACTGATACCCCAACAACCTGTTTTCCTTTACCTTGCATTCCTTGAGCGTCAATCGCCCAACCTGGGAGTCAGCCGTCAGATCCACGACTTCCCCGACGGAGACCCCGGGCGTTTCTCGGTCTAGCAGGAACAATCCGATTCGGTTCGTTCCCTGTTCCCTTGCCGGGAGAAGGAAGAGATCGGCGGAGGGGTTCAGCAAGTCGATGCTGGTCGCACTAATGGCAAAGCCGCCCGACTCCGGACGAAAGCGGGTTTCAACCTCTTTAAGCGTGCCGCTCTTGTGAACCTGATCAAAAGCAAACGCCAGCGACAGCCTTCCTTCGACCAGCGCCGTGACATTTTCATCGTTGGCCATCAATCCCGGGATGCACGCGGGCTCAAACGGCAAAATCGTGCGCCCAAATTCTCGATGGATCAGCACTCTTGCGAGCGCGCCCATTCCCGATCCGCCCACGAATTCCGGCAGTTCCAACGCCCACAAACCCACTTGCTTCGCCCGTTCGGTGAGGAGGCTGCGGATCTCGGGATCCAACTCGCGGCGCGGAGGATCTCCAGGAGGAAGAAAGAGTTCTCTCTGCTTTAAATAGGCACCTTCCCGGCTGATCAGCTCCCGCGCAACGAAATGCGCCGCGGTTTCTTTCACGAGCCTTTCTTCTTCGCTCAGTCTGAGATCCATCGGCTAAGGCAGCTCCAGAAAAGTAATTCCTTCGCGAAACAGCGCGCGCTGAATGATGTGACGCTGAATCTCGGATGGCCCCTCGATAATGCGGTTGCTCCGCGCATGGCGAAAGGCCCTGGCCATGGCATGGGTTTTCCTCATGGCTGAAGGACCAGCGACCTCCAGGGCAAAATCAATGACGTGATGAAGCAACTCCGTGGCGAACAACTTAACGTTGGCCGCCTCCGAGCGCACGTCCATCTTTTGATCAGCCTTCCACGATCCGAAGTACGTCAGCGTCCGCAGCGCCGCCAACTCCCCCGCAAAACGCCCCACTTGACTCGCGAACCGCTGCGCCTCAACGGGATCGGCGCGCAACAGCTCGGCCACGCTGCGCAGCATGCGCTGCGCCGCGCCATGGGCCCGTATTCCGACTTGGAACCGCCGCGCGCCCAACCAGGCCTGGTTGAGATCCCAGCCCTTGCCCACTTCACCCAGCACCTGACTCCTGTGTACCCGGCAATCTTCGAACACTAACTCGCACGGTTCTGTTCCTGCCATGGTCGCAATGCTGCGTACCACACGATAGCCGGGTGTTCCTGTTTCAATCAAAAAGCAGGTGACGCCTTCGCGTCCTTTGGTGCCCGGCAATCGAGCAAAGAGCTGCACGAAATCCGCGACATCGGCAAAGGTCGGAAACATCTTTGTGCCGTTGATGATGAAGTCGTCGCCGTCAGGCGCCGCAACTGTTTGCAACATGGAGGGGTCTGCGCCCGACGCTGGCTCGGAGAGGCCAAAAGCGGAAGTCTTTTCCCCCCGAACGCAAGGCCATAAGAACCGCTCGATCTGCTCTCCTTTGCAGTTATAAAGAATGTTCGAAACATGGTTGCCGAATTCAAAAGGGATCGAGCTTTTTTCCAACTCTTCGGTGACAGCGATCATCGCGACGTTGCTAACCTGCATGCCGCCGTATTCCTTGGGAACATCGAGGTACCAGAGCCCTTTGGCATCGGCCTTTTTTTCTAACGCCTCCATGATCTCGATGTAATGCTTGACGTCGGGATCGCTGCTAAGCCTTGCCCTGGTCTTCCAGCGCGTGCCTTCGAAAATATCCGGAGCGTTCTCGAACTCGCGTTCAAGTGGAACGAGTTCATCGTGAACAAACTCCTGCACCGTTTGCCGCAGATTCTCTTCCTGCTCTGAAAGATGGAAGTCCATAGATTGGATACGGTCCGAATCTTTGCAGTTTCCAGCCCCCCCTTTACCACACCTTGGTGCAACAAAAAAAGGGAAAACTAAATTGCTGCGCATAGGTCCAGCGTCAGCGGGTCGCTCTTCAGCAAGGAATGACAAATCAGGGACGCAAGAGTCCCCCAGAAGTTAGCCGCGCGACCGACCTCGGTCTTTATCATTCGCTTGCGCCGCGCGTGCGCTGAATTCCTTCGAGACGGGACGCGCGGGCCAAAGGCGGAAACAGCGGCCATGGATGTCCTCCGAGGCGTTGAAAAAAGAAAGTTTCTTTTATGATTTTTGGCAAAACGTCACACGCCATAGAGCACGAAAAATTTTTCGCGCTGGCCATTGGCAACCGCTGGGGTAGATGTGATATGAACTAGGCCCGAATAAGGCGCTGGCGTCGGCAATTTCCCTGACGGTCGCATCGGTTCCTGGAAGGTCAGGCATTGCTAAAGTGGAGTAGGACCAGATAAAGCGCATGGACGAGGTCTACGCTGGTAACAGCAAGGAGGAACAACAGTTGAAAGTAAGACCGGCAGCGATATTTAGCTTGGGCGCGTTGATTTTCTGCATCGTTTTCGTCTACCAGGCCCAAGAGTGGCGGCTCCAAGCGCGCCTTTATCCCTGGGCCATTGGCGTTCCCATGGTCGTTCTCGCCTTGGCTCAAGTCATTCTGGATTTCCTAGGAGTCGGGGACAGGAAACAGGCGGACAGCACCCCGATGGACTATCAGTTTACCAAGGAAATCGATCCCGCCGTCGCCAAGAGCAGAGCGATTAATATGTTTTCCTGGATCGTTGGATTTTTCCTATCGATCTGGCTCCTGGGCTTTAATATCACGATTCCGCTAGTCGTCTTCAGTTACCTAAAGATTCAATCGCGGGAACGCTGGGGTATTTCCCTCGTTCTGACCGCGATAGCGTGGGGCGTGTTTTATTTCCTTTTTGTCAGACTGCTTACCCTTCCTTTTCCGGAAGGAAAGGTTTTCATGTGGCTGGGGCTTTACTGATATCCGCGCACGACGCACCAAAAGACTAATTAGATGGGTCTTGGCCACAATAATCCGAACGCAAATGCGCCGTCAACGAGGTTGATTCCCGGTTGCTACGGCAACCCAGCAGAGCTCTTTCGACAAGGCCGTAAACCCCATTGACGCTGGGCCAATTATAAGATAATGAGCAAACTCCAAGTGCTGGAAATAGTTGCGGGAGATTTCAATGCTTGACGCTTTTATATTGGGATTTTGGCAGGTGTTGGCATGGCCGGCATTTGGCTACATGTTGTTGGGCATCGCCATTGGATTCTGGGTCGGTTTGCTTCCCGGAATCGGCGGGCTATCCACCCTGGCCTTGATGCTGCCATTTTCATACACCATCAAGACTCCCATTGAAGCATTTGCCTTCTTGCTCGGAATGCTCGCGGTTACGGGAACCACAGGGGATCTTACCTCCATTCTTTTTGGCATCCCGGGTGAGGGCTCCTCCGCGGCGCTCATCTTGGACGGCTATCCCATGTCGAAGAAGGGCGAAGCCGGCCGGGCTCTTGGCGCGGCCATCACGAGTTCGCTTATCGGTTCGATTATCGGCGCCCTTTCCCTGGCCATCTCGATTCCGATCATGCGCCCGCTGGTCTTGCTCTTCGGCTCGCCTGAACTATTCATCATTGCCATCATGGGGATAACCTTCATCGGCACCCTTGCCGGACCGTCATTAATCAAAGGCCTCCTGGCCGGAGGCATCGGACTATTGCTGGCGGCCATCGGCGTTGACCCGCAAACCGGCTCTTTGCGTTACACTTTTGGCACGCTGTACCTGTGGGACCGGCTCGATTTGGTTCCTGTCGTCGTGGGACTGTTTGCCATACCCGAGATCGTCGATCTGGCGGTCCGAGGAACGAGCATCGCCGGCACCAAACCGGGAAAACTCACCGGGGTCATGGAGGGGGTCAAGGATGCTTTTCGCCATTTCTGGCTTGTTGTGCGCTGCAGCTTGATAGGTGTCTATTTCGGCGTGCTGCCCGTGCTGGGGGCCAATGTCGCGCAATGGATTTCCTATGCTCACGCCGTCCAAGGACTGAAGGACAAATCGCGCGCCGGCAAAGGCGCGGTAGAAGGCCTTTTAGGGCCGGGTGCCGCCAACAATTCAACCCGCGGCGGCGATCTCATCCCCACGGTTGCCTTTGGCATTCCCGGCAGCGGGGCCATGGCGCTGCTTCTCGGCGCCCTGCTCATTGTCGGCTTGAACCCGGGGCCGGAGATGCTCAAAACCCATCTCAACGTCACTTTTGCCATGGTTTGGGTCTTGATCATCTCAAATATTATCGTGGCGGGGCTTTGCTTTTTGATCTTGAATCATCTCGCGGCCTTGACGTTCATCCGCGGCTCACTGCTTATACCCTTTCTCCTTTTTCTGGTATTCATCGGGTCCTTCACAGCCAATAATGATATCGCCGATATCATCACGACCGTGATCTTCGG
>JBFJTQ010000187.1:0-5858 GCA_041625275.1 Binatia bacterium
ATTGCCGCGGAAGAAGAGGGGAGCGCAGCTCAGGTGCGGCTGAACACGGCGATGTTTCGTCCGTCGAGGGCACCCCTTTCGGTCCCCGCCGAGCTTGAGCTGCCGGAGGGCGGGCTTGCCGTGACAGGGTTCGATGAAATGGCGCTTGCCAACCGTCCGGAGTTGCGAGGGGCGGAGCGAGAGATAGAGCGAGCGGAAAGAATGTACGATTTAGCCGACCGCAACCGTAAATTTCCCGACTTTATGCTCGGATGGGATTACATGCGGATGCCGATGGAAATGAAGAAAAAGAATCGCTATGCCGCCATGGTCAATATTACCATTCCGTTTTCTCCCTGGACGGTCGACAGACGCAAATACGAAGTCGAAGAAAGCTTGGCGGAGATCCGCGCCGCGAAGTCAAGCCGCGAGGCGATGAGAAACATGACCGTGAAACAAGTCGGAGAGTCGCAAGCCAAGGTCCAGGCTGCCAAACGAACCGTACAGCTGTACCGCGAAGGGCTCCTCTCGCTGGCCGAGCTTTCATTCAGATCCGCTATGGCTGCTTATCAGGCGGGACGTGTGGAGTTCGTGAACCTTCTTGAGGCCGAGCGGGCGCTGCGTGAGGCCCGCATGGGCCATTACAAGAGCCAGGTCAATCTCGTTCAATCCCTCGCTGATCTCGAGCGCGTCGTGGGAAAGGAATTGCAGTAAACAGGCACAAACAAGAAAACGTTCTTTACGGGAGCACGGCTATGATTATGAAAAAAACATCAAAAGCACTAGGGATTATTCTCTTTGCCGCGGCGCTAGTCGCGTTGGGTCACTGGTGGGGACAGAAGCGCCAGCAGATGGATCACGCCGCAGTTCAAGGTCAAACCGCTGCCATAGGCGACCCCGGAGCCCATGCGGGTCATGACATGTCGGGCGGAGACATCAATATTCCGGCGGATAAGCAGCAGCTCGTCGGCATCAGGACGACCGTCGCCGAAGTTCGTCCTCTGGCCAAAAAAATTCGCACTGTTGGCATTGTGACCTACGACGAGACCAGGATCGCCCAGGTGTTTACAAAAATCGACGGCTGGATCGAACAACTGTTTGTCAACTATACCGGCAAGCGCGTGCAAAAGAATCAACCTCTCTTTACGCTCTACAGCCCCGACCTCGTGGCGACGCAGGAGGAATACCTTTTGGCCCTCCAGGCCAAGGACGCTCTGGCGTCCAGTTCTTTGACAGAAATCCGCTCTGGATCCTTATCACTACTGGATGCAACACGCAGAAGGCTAAGTCTATGGGATATCTCTGACGGACAGATCGATGAACTGCAGAGGACACGCGAGCCCAAGAAAAGCCTGACCATTTTCTCTCCGATAAGCGGCTTCGTCATCAAAAAGGATGCCTTTCAGGGGATGAAAGTGATGCCGGACAAGGAACTCTACACCATTGCGGATCTATCGACAGTATGGGTCAACGCGGACATTTACGAGTTCGAACTTGCGCAAATCCGATTAGGCCAGATCGCGACGATCAGTCTCTCCTACTTTCCGGGACGGGTCTTCAGCGGCAAAGTTGCCTGGGTGGCTCCGGTCATGGACGAGAAAACGCGCACGGCCAAGGTTCGACTTGAGTTTCCCAATCATGATTTCACCCTCAAGCCCGAGATGTACGCCAACGTGGAGATCGCCTTTGACGCAGGCCGGCGCCTGGCAATCCCCGACGAGGCCGTGTTGGACTCGGGGTTGAGGCAGGTCGTGTTTCTGGACAAAGGCGACGGCCGCTTCGCGCCCGCGGAAGTGAAGCTGGGAAGCAAATACGACAACTATTACGAAGTACTTGCCGGCCTGTCGCCCGGAGAGCGCATCCTGTCAAGCGCAAGTTTTCTACTCGATTCGGAAAGCCGCCTCACGGAAGCCATGGGCGCCATGGCCGGGCACGACATGAAAGGAGCGAAACCGGATGCTCCCGCCAAGAGCGCTCCGCAGGAAAAGAAACGCCAGGATCTAACCCTAACCTTCTCCACTGATCCGGTTAAGCCTAAGGCGGGGGAGATTATCGCACGCCTGAAAATCGCGGATAAAACAGGAAATCTCGTCAAAGACGCACAGGTCGCATTCGTCTTCCAGATGAACATGCAGGGCATGGTGCCTTCCACTGCAGAAGGGAAAATATCCAAGGAGGGCTCTTACGAAGCCAAAGGCCATCTGTCGATGGCGGGAGAATGGGAAGTCATCGTCACAATCCGCCGCCCCGGGCAGAAAGACATTCAGGAAAAATTCAGGCTCGTAGCGCAACTGTAGAGAGCTCGCAATGATTGAAAAAATTATCGAAGGAAGTGCAAATAACAAATTCCTCGTCTTCTTTATGGTTATCTTCCTCAGCGCCGCGGGAATCTGGGCGCTGAAGAATACGCCCCTGGATGCAATTCCGGACCTGTCAGACGTCCAGGTGATCGTCTACACCGAATGGATGGGAAGAAACCCGACAATCATGGAAGACCAGGTGACTTACCCCATCGTCACCACAATGCTCTCGGCGCCCAAGGTTAAATTTGTGCGCGGGTTCTCCGACTTCGGTTTCTCCTATGTCTATATAATTTTCGAGGACGGCACGGACATTTATTGGGCCAGGAGCCGCGTGCTCGAATATCTGAATCAGGTGTCGGGTCGTCTTCCCCGCGGAATCACGCCGACGCTCGGATCCGATGCGACGGGAGTCGGTTGGGTCTTTCAATACGCTTTGGTGGATCGGACGGGGAAAAATGATTTGGCGCAATTGCGCAGTCTCCAGGACTGGTACCTGCGCTACCAGATCAGGGGTGTCGAAGGGGTGGCGGAAGTGGCGAGCCTGGGTGGATTCGTGCGCCAGTATCAAATCAATGTCGACCCCAACAGGCTGGCGGCCTATCGGTTGCCGCTCAAAAGCGTCGTGGACGCCATTCGCATGAGCAACAATGACGTGGGTGGTCGCTCGGTGGAAATGAGCGGCGCCGAATATATGGTGCGTGGGCGCGGTTACATTCAGTCTACTAAGGACATCGAGATGATCGCCGTGGGCGGAGAGCGGGGCACGCCGATACTCGTGCGTGATATCGGGTCGGTTACTGTGGGGTCGGATATGCGGCGCGGGATTGCCGAATTGGACGGCAAAGGGGAGGTCGTCGGAGGCATCGTGGTCATGCGTTACGGCGAGAACGCGCTCAACGTCATCGAACGGGTGAAGAAAAAAATCGCGGCCATCGAGTCCTCTCTACCCCCCGGCGTCAAGATCGTCACGACCTATGACCGTTCGGACCTTATCCTCAGGTCTATCGCGACTTTAAAAGAAAAACTGATTGAAGAGAGCCTGATTGTCAGTGCCGTGATCATAATATTTCTTTTTCATGTGCGCAGCGCGCTGGTGGCGATTCTTACTCTTCCCATCGCCATTATTCTATCCTTTATCGCCATTTACTACCTGAATCTCACGGCCAACATCATGTCCCTTGGCGGTATCGCCATCGCCATCGGCGCCATGGTCGACGCTGCCATCGTGATGGTCGAGAACGCGCACAAACGGCTAGAGCAGTGGGAAGAAGCGGGCCGGCCCGGCAGCCGAAATCAGATTCTCGTCGAAGCGGCCAAGGAAGTGGGAAAGCCGCTGTTCTATTCTCTCCTCATCATCACGGTTTCTTTTCTTCCGGTTTTTACGCTGGAGTCTCAGGAGGGAAGGCTCTTTAAACCGCTGGCTTTTACCAAGACCTTTGCCATGTTCTTTGCTGCTTTACTGTCCATCACCCTGGCTCCCGTGTTGATGATTTTGCTTATTCGCGGCCGCATTCAACCGGAAGCCAGAAATCCAGTGAACCGGCTGCTGATCGCTCTATATGCGCCGGTGGTACGAGCGGTGCTGCGGTTTCGAAAAACCACCATTGCGCTGGCCATTGTTGCGCTGATTGGCACTTATCCGGCTTACCGACTCTTGTGATCGGAGTTTATGCCGCCGCTGAACGAAGGAATGATTTTTTACATGCCGACAACCCTGCCGGGAATCTCGACGACTCAAGCCAGCCGGCTGCTCCAAATGCAGGACCGAATCTTGAAGAGCTTCCCCGAGGTCGAATGGGTTTTTGGTAAAGCTGGCAGGGCGGAAACATCGACCGATCCGGCTCCGTTCAGCATGGGGGAGACCACAGTTATGCTGAAGCCCGAGTCCGAATGGCGAAAGGTACCCGTAGACCGCTCTCACTGGCCGGCTTGGCTGCGACCCATGGGCGATACTCTGCTGGGCAATAGCCGACCCCTCACCTGGGAAGAACTCGTAGCGGAAATGGACAAAGCCCTTCGGCTACCCGGGGTGGCCAATGCCTGGACCATGCCGATAAAAAACCGCATCGACATGCTCTCCACGGGAATTCGGACACCCGTGGGGATTAAGATTTTCGGTCCGGATCTACAGAAAATCGAGGAGATCGGTAAGCACTTAGAAATGATTCTCCAGTCAGTGCCGGGAACGCGCACGGTGTTTGCCGAACGGGTGACCGGCGGCTATTACCTGGATTTTAATTTAAAACGCGAGGAGATCGCGCGCTATGGTCTGTTGCTGGATGACGTCCAGATGACCATTGAGACCGCCATCGGCGGCGAGAACATCTCGACCACTGTTGAGGGGCGCGAGCGCTATCCGATAAGCGTGCGTTACGCGCGAGAATTGCGCGACGATCCGGAGCGATTGCGGCGCGTCCTGGTTCCCGCCATGGGCGGCGCGCAAATTCCACTGGCCCAATTGGCCGATGTCCGTGTCGTCGCAGGGCCTGCGATGATTCGGGACGAAGACGCGCGGCTTGCCGGCTACGTTTATGTCGATATGGCGGGCCGTGATATCGGTGGCTATGTGGAAGATGCGAAAAAGAAAGTCGCGCAGCAGGTCAAGCTTCCGCCCGGATATACTCTCTTGTGGAGCGGGCAGTACGAGTATATGCAGCGTGTGAGAGAGCGCTTGAATTATGTCGTGCCGCTGACTCTACTGGTAATCTTTGTTTTGCTTTATATGAACTTACAATCCGTGACCAAGTGCGCGATCGTACTCCTGGCGGTTCCTTTTTCGCTCATCGGAGCGGTCTGGTGCCTTTATCTTCTGGGATACAACCTGAGTGTAGCCGTGTGGGTCGGGATCATCGCGTTAGCCGGCGTGGACGCGGAGACGGGGGTGATCATGCTTCTCTATTTGGACCAAGCGTACGAGAAGCGGCGCAACGCGGGGCGAATGCGTACGATTGAAGACCTCCGGGAGGCGATCAGCGAAGGTGCGGTGAAGCGCATCCGGCCGAAGATGATGACCGTGTTGACGATCCTGGTGGGCTTGCTGCCAATCATGTGGAGCCACGGTGCCGGGGCCGACGTGATGAAGCGCATCGCCGCACCGATGATCGGCGGGGTGGTGACCTCCTTCCTCCTTGAGCTTATCGTCTATCCGGTTATCTTTGAGATGTGGAGAGGATGGAAAATGAGAAGAGCGCCGGCGAGCCAGGAAATCGGCGCAATGCGCTAGACGACAAGGTGATACCTCTATAATCCCTTCGCGACCGGGCTGGGCATGAGACCGCCCTACGCTTACAGGAAATCGATAGCGCCGTCGAGCGGTTGCTGATCCTTTGATCAGTCAGGACGCGAGAGGAGAGGATCTCTTATCCTCTCCTCTTTTTTTTGTAAGCTTGTGGCTTACGAACGTCCGGTCCGCAGATGCCGGCTCCCGTCTCAATTTGCCGTATCACCCATTCTCCAGTATAAAAAAATATCCCTCACGGATAAAAATCCGCTCAGAAGACTAACAGGTTGGAAGAACTGGAAAAGAAAGAAATCCATTTTCCGTGGCAGGAGTATCGACTGCTGTTGCTGTCCGCC
>JBFJTQ010000188.1:0-5846 GCA_041625275.1 Binatia bacterium
AGAAGGGCGAGTCGTCGTTTACGGTACGACGCTTCCCAAAGTCATACAGCCCATTCATGCCGCGTTTGAAAAGCGCCACGGGATACGCGTTGAATACTGGCGCGCGTCGGCCACGGCGGTCGTCGATCGCGCGATCACCGAGTGGCGTGCCGGCAGTCCGAACTTCGACGTGGTGTTTGCCATCAACGGCACGATCACCTTGCTGAAAAAGGAAAACGCCTTGGCTCGTTACACGCCGTTGGCAGCGGCGAAGTTCCCTGCTGGGGTCAAGGATAAGGACGGCATTCTGACGGCGTTCCGGCACACTCCCCTCGCCGTGCTCTACAACACGGAAATGGTGAAACCCGCGGATCTTCCCAACAGCTTTGATGATCTGCTCGATGCCAAGTGGCAGAATAAGATCGTCATGCCCGATCCGTCCCGGCACACGAGCACAGCGCAGTTTCTGTGGAACCTGCAAAAGATCAAGGGTGAAAGATGGCTCGACTATGTCAAAGCCTTGGCCAAGCAAAAACCATTTCTCGTGGAGTCTCTGGCGCCCGTTCCCAACGCCCTGGTCAAGGGCGAGGGCCACCTCGGAATCTCCTACGCCCAATATGTCGGGCAAGTCAAAGGTCCGCTCAGCCTCGTTGTTTTCGACAAAGTTCTTACGGATTCGACAGATCTCAGTCTCGGCGCCAAGGCCGCGAATACCAACGCCGGGAAACTTTATATGGACTTTCTCTGCACACCGGAGGCGCAAAAAGCGATTGCGGACAGCGGCGACTTCCCGCTGTATCCGGGCATCTATCCGGCGGTGAAAGACGCGGATAAGATCGTCGCCAACGCTGTTTTCATGGACAATCCGACCAGCGAGCAGTTCAAGAAACTCAAGGACGATTTCCGGAAGATATTCCTGGGGAACTGATTCCAGGAGAGCTGCGGCCATACGGCGAAGCGATTGCTGTGCCTTACTCGCCGGCGGGCTCACACCAATATTTGGAATTGGTCTTGAAAATTCCTTTGGGAATCTTGGCGTACACGAGGTTCACGACATCAACAGCCTCGCCGATGCCGAGGTCGACCGCCAGGCTCGACAGCGCGTAGGCGTCTGCCGCGCTCAATCCCCTCTCGGCTTGCAGGAACTCGACAGCTTCCCGGAGGGCTATTCGGGTCGCCTCGTTGAGGTCCACACTGAGGCCGGTCGTAAAATAGTCCGTAGCCGTCTCGGCGCGCGGCAGATTGATACTCTTTCCTTTATGCACAAAAAACTGCAGCGTCGGCTTCAGGGAGATCTCGATAGCGCCGCCGTCCACCTCGCCGTCGCCCTGAAGCGCATGGCCATCGCCGGTAAAGAATTGCGCCCCTTTGTTGAAAACCGGAAGGTAAAGCGTCGAGCCGATGCCCAAGTATTTGAGATCCATATTGCCGCCCCAGGCGCCCGGTGGGGTTGAAGAAACCAGTCCCAAGCTTTTTGGCGGGGAGACCGCCATAATGCCCATAAAAGGATTGAGCGGGATCTCGATATCCGCAGAGAAGAGCGCCACTCGCCGTTCGAGGTCAACACGGATTAGTTTGGCGCACTGGCTTTTGAGAAGATGAGGCAGCACTCCCTTGCCCGGGCCGGTGTTGTTGACGCCGTAAGGCACGCGGAATTTGACGTCAAGGACACGCACCTCCAGCACATCGCCAGGTTCAGCTCCTTCGACGTAAATCGGGCCCGTCAGTATATGCACGCTCGCCCCCTTGGGGCGTTGTACGTGATTGTAGACCGCGACCGCATCCGGCAACACCTCGCCTGCGGGAATGCCGTAATGGTCGAAAAACTTAACCGGATCCCGGTCCGTGGTCAGCCCCTGATGCGAAAGCGTTTCGATCTCGACGATCTGTCCAGAGGTGATCGTGAGCGCCGGCGGCAAATTGGCGGCGATGTATCCCCAGAGAACAGTGTCTGGGGTCGAGTGCAGCGTTGCGTCGGGCTTAATAGTTCCGCCGACAAAGCCACGGAAATCAGCGGTTTGCTCTCGTGCGTCTGTGCTCATATGGGCGTGAAGCCTATCTGATATGAGCTCGTGCTGTCAACGCGTTACGCCCGATATCGGAAGGAAAAACGATCCTCGGCGTCTTCATCGACTTGTTTTTGCCAATAACTGTTCAGCGCCGAGAGCATACTGAAGATCGCCGGCGGCTTTGACTCTTCAGTTGAAACCGTGTCACCCTCGTCCGCACCCAACTGCGTAGCCTGGAACGCGACAAGGCCACGCATCAAATCTTCGCACAAATCGAAAAGACAACCCAGAACCCGCCCAGTCAGAAATAAATCAAGGTCTTGGAGCGCAGCGATATCGAGGACAAATGCCCCGGCCCAAACGCCTTGGGTCCGTGCGCCTATGGGTCCTTATGGCCCTCATCTGTCCCGAGGGCATGCGGCCGGCATGTGCGCATTCGTTGCTTCGGCAATTACACGCGCGATAATGGAGACAACGGAACGAAGCTAATCACGGATCGCCAGGGCACCACCGTCGACGGGCAGATCAATCGCGTAGATAAAGTCCGACTCATCGGACACGAGAAAGAGCGCCGCTCTGGCAATGTCCATGGGCATTCCACGGCGGCCAGCGAGATTTTTGACCACGCGGTTCGACGGAACTTCATCCTGGCCAACAGGTGAGCCAATTCGATTGGGGGAAATCGAATTCACACGAACTCCCTCGGGAGCCAACTGAACAGCGATGGAGCGAGTCAAGTTAAGCACGCCGGCCTTGGCTGTTGAATAGGCTGTCGCCTCCTTGCGGCCCCAGTAGCCGGAGGTCGAAGCGATATTGACGATCTTGCCTCTGCGCTTTTGATCGATCATAATTCGGGCAGCGCACCGGGTACAATACCAAATACTGCGCAAGCACACGTTCATGACTCGGTCCCACTCCTCCTCCGTGATATCGAAGATAGTCTTGTGATCCGTCCACGCCGCATTGTTGATCAGAATATCCACGCCGCCGAATTCCGTCACCACGGCCTGAACCATTTTTTCCACGGAGGCCGCCGAAGCAACGTCACAGGCGATGGCAACAGCTCGTCCTGGGGTGAGGGTGTTAATCTCACCGGCTACGCGGTTACCTCTTCCTTGATCGAGGTCCACAACCGCTACTCTGGCACCCTCTTGGGCAAAAAGTTTTGCGATGTCTTCACCGATGTTACGGCCCGCGCCGGTGACGATTGCGACTTGATTTTGCAGTCTCATAAACCCCTCCGTCACTGCCTTATTCACTGCTGCATAGCAGAAGCGAATCTAAAGTTCCAGCCATGGGGAATCAATCCGTAGTAGAGGGGGTGTTTGCGGGAAGCAGAGCGTAAGGGCAGCCTGCACTGTGTCGGAGCCGAAGAACTAGCCGCGACCGGCTTAAAGACTGACTTTTTCGGTGTAGAGATCTTTTAGAAACTTGCTGCGCTTGAGCTCGTCCAGAAAGCGGGGCTCGATGATATCAGTCGGCTTGAGCGACTGGGTGCGCTTATCAACCACCGCCCCGACATCGACAAGCGCCTGGATGGCCTCATGATTCAACTCGGGGAGCGGCCTAAGCTGGGCGACAAAGGCATCGTACATGGTCTCAACCGAGCCCGCCTGGCTGCCGGGAAAGTATTTCTTGATAATCCCCAGGCTGTCTTCACGGCGGCTTACAAAATGGTGTATGGCCTCCGCGTAACCTTTCATGAAACGCCTAAGTATGTCTTCTTCTTTTGTAATGAACGATCGGGTGGTCAGCAGAAGGTCTGTAATGACGGGAACGGCTTTAACATCGAGAATTTTAATGCCCAGCTTTTTGGCCTCGGTCGCAACGTCTTCGCTCAACGGCGCCCCTTGAACCAGATTTTTTGAGATCGCCAGCGCTCTTGCCGGCGATAATCCGCCAGCCACAAACTCAACGTCTTTAACGGGATCGAGCCCCGCACGCCGCAGAATAACGCGGGCGATAAGATCCGACCTGGAACCCAAGGCCGAAACGGCAATCCGCTTGCCCTTCAAATCCTTCACGGCTGAAACTGAAGCCGCCACGCCCATGCCGTAATGGTCGAGGCGAAAATGGGAACCAAAGAGGGTCACGTCCGCTCCGCCCACCATGGGCTGCAGAATCGCCAACGGACTGCCGGAACCAATCAACAAATCCACTCCCAACAGGGCTTGCACACCGGCTGAGAGCGTGTCTCTGATGGGGATTTCTTCGATTTGGAGATTCTGTTTCTTGAAGAGCCCGGCATCAACCCCGACATAGGCCACCGCCGTGCCGATCTCCCATCCGGCATAAGCCAATCTCACCTTTTTGATATCTGTGGCAGCAAGGCCCTGTGAGGCGAAGAGGTCAAAAACGAGCAGCAGTGCAACGAAAATTAAGAACCGACCTTGTGCCAATGGGTGAAGTCTTCTCATTGGTAGGCTTTACTATAACCTACAATGACGCGTGTTCCAAGAGTACAACCAAATTTCTTAGTGCCTTGTATAAACGCTGAGGTTGATGGACCGAATTCATGTTGTTATTCTCCAGGTGCCGACACGCGATCGGCTGACAAGGAGGATGGCAATGCAATTCCTTCACACGATGATCCGCGTCAATAATCTTGATGAATCTATCAAGTTTTACTGCGAGGCTCTGGGGATGAAACTCCTCAGGAGGAAAGACTTTCCTTCAGGCCGCTTTACCCTGGCTTTCGTGGGGTACGGGGATGAGTCAGAGCACACAGTAGTGGAATTGACCCATAATTGGCATACAGATCGTTACGATCTCGGCAATGGCTTTGGCCATCTGGCCTTCGGCGTGAATGACATCTATGCGGCTTGCGATGACCTCCGTAGCAAGGGGGTAAAAATTGTCCGCGAGCCAGGCCCAATGAAACACGGGGGGACAGAAATCGCATTCATCGAGGACCCCAACGGATATCGAATTGAATTGATCGATCTAACACGTCGCGCCCAAGGGAGATAGGAGAACTCCGGCTTTAGGTTGCGTTTGTCTAAGCTTGCGACCCGACGGGTTTGACAGTGCCCGAGTTGCTCTTACGAGACTCTGGAACGGCGCCGAGACCCGCAGGGGAGCTTTGCGGCCTTCCTTGCTAGCCGGCGGCCAGAATGGGTCATTTTCCTTTTCGACTTCCCGGAATTGAAACCTAGCGGGATTTAATCTAGCATAAGACGAGTTTTCATCTTCAGTTCAAATTCCCGCGAAAATTAGGAGGATCGAATGCATGGCAACTATGATTACCACGGATTGTATTAACTGCGGCGCGTGTGAGCCGGAGTGCCCTAATAACGCGATTTCCCAGGGTGAAACGATTTTTGTCATCGATCCAAAGTTATGCACAGAATGCGTGGGCTTCCATGACTACGAGGCATGTGCGGCTGTTTGTCCGGTGGACTGCTGTGTCACCGATCCCAATAATATTGAGACCGAGGCGGCGTTAATCTCCCGCGCTCGAGCAATACACCCCGAGATGCAATTGGGCGAAGATTTCGCGTCCCGTTTCCGCAAGGGACAGGGTAAACCAGCTCCGGCGGCTGCACCCAAACAGCCTCCGGCGCAAGCGGCATCTGCCGCCGAAAATGCTCCCAGCCAAGCCGTGGCTACAGCGCGATTGAGTCCGGCCGTGGCCACCGAACAGGTGGATTCACCGGTCAAGTTCCTAGCGCTGCCGGCGATCGACTCATGGGAAATTTCCGTGCGCTGCTTCAAATGCCATGAAACCTATGTCGAGCCCGTGAGAAATTTCATGATCGGCAATGTCATTTTCTGTCCGCATTGCAACAAATCGATGGTTGTACGGGAAAATCTAAACTACCACCTTCGAAGCTTATTGCGCGATGCTTACGAGAAATG
>JBFJTQ010000189.1:0-5842 GCA_041625275.1 Binatia bacterium
CGTGGAAGCCGTCAGAGCGGCGGCTCCGCAGCTAGCCCGCGGGTCGAAGTAGCTTAACAGCCGACAGTCGGCCGGCCCTCCGTGCGCCTCATATCCCGCGGGTAACCGCGGTTTCGAGCGCCCGCAACCACGCCCCCGGTAGCCGGCCGAAACGTGCGGGCTTCTCCTTACTTCGGACTCAAAATCTCCTTGAGTTTTGAGACCACAGAGGGTTGGAGCGCAAAAAGCTGTGCGACCATGCTTTCCATCTCCTCGCCGCTCACCGGCTCGATATCCAGCTTAGCCTTCTTCGCATCCGCAAGCAGATCGGGATCGTTCAACGTGTCTTGGAAGGCTTTGCGCAGAATCGCAACGCGATCTTTCGGCGTACCGGGCGGGAGAACGTAGGGCCGATAGTAGTTCGATGGATCCTGGATACCCACCTGAATGAGCTGGCGCGATTCCTCGTTTCTGGCGTAATTGATCGCCAGGGGCACGTTGGGAAGCTCCGGATGGGGTTTGGAAAGAATCTGGAGCACTACGATGGCTTCGCCGGACTGGATCGCCTTCGTCCAGGTCGCGCGGATAGAATCCCAGGTCCAACATCCGCCGGCGAGTTCGCCGCTTTCCGCGGCCAGGCGAATTTCCGACGTTCCTTTGTAGCCCGCGACGAGCTGGATCGGGAACGCAGTTGTTGCCGCAAGCATCCGTGCAATGTCATCCGGCGCGGCGCCACCGAGCCCCCCGAGCTTCACGGGAGTTTTCGAGGCCAGCCATTTTTCTGCGCTGGTGATCCCACTCGCCTTGGTCATGGCGCAGGCGCGGTTGTCAGTCACCGGGGCACCAATGAATTCGAACTTCTTGGCATCGAACTCGATCCCTTGGCGGCCCATGACCTGATGGAGAAAAAGGCCTCCCTGAAAGTGACCGATGGTCAGACCGTCCGGCTTGGCCACCTTATAGACGTGATTGGCGCCGATGAGGTGGCCGGCGCCTGGCATGTTTTCAACAAGGAGCGTGGGCTGACCTGGAATATGTTTGGCAAAGTGGCGGGCAATGGTCCGCGTGTAGGTGTCGAACCCCCCTCCGGCAGAGGTTCCCACGACGATGCGAATGGTCTTTCCTTTGTAAAACGGCTCCTGGGCATTGACGCTCCCAATCCAGACTAGGAGAGCGGCTGAAATCAGGCCTATGAACAGAGCTAAGCATGTTTTCTTCATGTTGTTCCCCCCTTTTAGACTGCGCCTGGTAAAACCAAATAGGAGAATGCCGGCCCCCTGTCAATAGTGGCTCTCCATACTCCAGCACTGCCCGTCGGAGAAAACGCCCCGGGGCCAAGTACCAAAATCGAAGTCCTCACCGGCACCGGCTATCAGCATATCGTCGAAGCCATCAGAGCGGCGGCTCCCCAAATGGCGCGCGGCCCAAAGTAGCTGACGTCTCGACCCGGAACCTGCATCGCACAACTCGCGCAACCATCCGAGTCTGCTGACACAGGTTGTCACTCTTAAGAGCGGATTCCGGCTTAATTCCCCAAGAGCTTTTTAACCCTTTCGATAACCTCGGGCGGCTGAACCACAACTTCCTTGGCTATCGCTTCCAGGTCTCCACCGCTGGTGGGGTCGACATCCCATTTTTTGTTCTTGGCGTCAGCCAATAACGCCGGAGCGCTCATGGTTTTCATGAAGCCGTCGCGCAAAGCTTTGACCCGCTCCGCCGGCATCCCCGGCGGACCGATAAAGGGGCGGCCCAGATCGCCTGAAGAGAGCAATACTTTGGCAACACGTTTGGTGTCCTCGGGCGTCTTATAGGTCTCCCAGTTCATAGAGAGTCGGGACGTCGGAAAGTTTCGAATAACGCTTCGCCCCGCTTTGGGCCAAAGCGCGGACAAAGCCCGTCTTAATCCACGTACGGGTAGGTTCGCGGCCCACATAAGCCGAAACGGTTCCGGCCCTGCAGTGTACCTCCCCTTTTTCAATCGCCAGGTTCATTTCGCCCCCGCCCCCGTAGCCGAGCACCATATGAAGTTTTGCGCCGAGAGCGTCTTCGACAAGCTTCGGTAAAAAATACCCTAATCCGGAGCGTGCCAGGGCCGCGCACCGTGGCGGATCTGCAGCCTTGCGAAGATCGTCCAGCGTTTTGTACGGAACGTCTGAGCGGATAAACAAGACCTGGTCGACACGCTCAGGCGAGCCGATCCAGGAAAACTTCGGCCAATCAAACCGGACCTCTTGCGCCCCTAGCAGCTGATCAATGTAGATGGAGGGGTTCACTACCGCGAGGGTCAAACCGTCGGGTTTGGCGATGCTATAGATGTGGTTCGCCGCTATCACGGTCCCCGCGCCCGGCATGTTTTGCACGATGATATCGGGGCTTCCGGGGATGTTCTTGCCGAGATGCTGGGCCACAAATCGGCCCCAATCGTCCATCGCCCCTCCTGCCGAGGTCCCTATCAAAAGCCTGATCGATTTGCCGCTGAAGAAATCATGCGAGCTTCCACTTGCGATGCGAGGCAAGAGGCCGAACACAACCAGGAAAAGAACGAAGCCAAGAGTGCTCGTCTTCATGAAAAGCCCCCTTTCGATTTTAAACGTCATCTCAACAGCCCTGCATCCTGTAAACGCCAAAATGCCCGCAGGAAACCCGGTCCAGGCGATGATGCGAGTTGGGGCGATAGCCGCTCGCCTTGTTAATTTGTCACTTAATTTTACGTTCTAAACTATCAAACATCCTCATGCCCGGCTATAGCCTCGCAGCTCACTGCGCAGTTGCAGTCGCGCTTTTTACAGGGTACAGAAATGTACCATGCCCAAGGTTAAGACCCTCCGTGAGGCCATCGCTGCGGATGTGCGCGACGGCATGGCCGTCGCCATGGGGTGCGCGTTGGAATCGCTCATTCCTTTTGCCGCCAGTCACGAAATTATCCGCCAGAGGAAAAAGAATCTGACGCTGATCGCCCCGATCTCCGATATCCAATTCGACCAAATGATCGGCGCCGGCTGTGTCTCGAAGGTCATCACCTCTTGGGTAGGTAACGTCGCTGTCGGTCTGGGGCACAATTTCCGCCGTGCCGCGGAAGACGGTATTCCACATCATATCGAAATCGAGGAGCACTCCAATTTCACCATTGGGCTAGGTCTGCAGGCCACGGCTATGGGACTCCCTTTTCTCCCGACGAAGACCGCCTGGGGAAGCGATTTTAGACAAGGCGCCCAGTTTTCCGCCGTTCGCTGTCCGTTTACGGATGAAGAGTTATTAGCCGTGCGGGCCATTCGGGCGGACGTCACCATTCTTCATGTGCAGCGGGCCGACAGCCAGGGCAATGCCCATGTGTGGGGCAACTTCGGCGTTATGCGCGAAGCTGCCCTCGCCGCCAGGCAGGTCATTCTCACCTGCGAGGAACTGGTCGATCACGAGTTTATCGTGCGAGATCCGAATCGAACCGTCATACCAGGATTCATCGTTTCCAGCGTCGTTCACGAGCCGTTCGGCTCCCATCCCTCGCCGACACAGGGCTTCGTTCGGCGCGACGACGACTTTTATTTTTCGTACCACAAGGAGAGCCGCTCGCCGGAGGGCTTCGATCGCTGGCTGCGTAAATGGATTCTGGAAGTGGCCGACCACCGGGAATTTCTCGGGCTGCTCGGCGAGGAACACTTGGAAAAGCTCAGGCCGAACGGAAATCTTTTTTCTCCGCCGGTGAGCTTTAATTACTAACGTTACGCATCGCAAGTGAGGAGAAAAAACAAGATGAAGGCCATACCTACGTTCAAGTTAACCCAGGAAGGTGCGGAAATCATCGTCAATGCCGCTATCGACAAGGCGAAGGAACTCAAGCAAATCGTCAGTATCGCCGTCGTCGATGCCGGCGGCCATTTATTCGCATTCAAGCGGATGACCAATGGGCGAACTCATAATACTCTCTTGGCTTTGGCCAAGGCCCGCAGCGCGGCGCTCACAACGGCCGCCACCGGCAAAAAAAACCGTGAGGGCGCCGAGATACCCGACCATCAAGTCGTCGCCCAAACCCTCGGCATAGGCCCGGGCTGGTTCATGAGCATCGAGGGAGGCGTTCCGATCACCCTGGAAGGACAGTGTATCGGCGCCGCCGGCATCAGCGGCGCGCCAGCCGCCGTCGATCGGCAGATCTGCCAGGCCGGCGTCGATGCCTTTTCCAACGCTTGAAGAACGCCCATCCCGGTTTTGACGCCATAACTGCCGGCAAGAAAATGACCTATACGAGACGCGAGTTGATGGTGATCGCCGCGGCCCGTGAAATCCGCGATGGCGAGAAGGTATTTGTTGGCATGCGGTTGCCACTTCTCGGCTTCGCCGTGGCAAAGGAGCTTCATGCGCCCAACGCGCTGGGATTTTTCGAAAACGGCGTGATCCGTGATTGGCCAGCCCCGAAATCCATTTTTACCATGAGCGATCCGCCTAATATCGCCGGGGCGCTTTTTTGCGGCGGCCTGAACGACAACATGTTCCTGCTGCAAACCGGTCGCATCGATCTTGGTTTCCTTGGCGGCGCAGAGGTCGACCGCTTCGGCAATCTGAATACCCATTGGATCGAAGAGAACGGCAAAAGAATGCGCTTGCCCGGCAGCGGCGGTGCCGCCGATGTGGCAACCATGGCGAAGCGTTCCATCATCATCATGAATCACGAGCGCCGGCGTTTCCCGGCCAAGGTGCACTACGTGACCTCGCCGGGGCACGGCGACGGCGGCAATTGGCGTGCACGGCACGGTCTCATAGGGGGTGGGCCGAGCCGAGTGATAACCAGCATGGGGATCTTTGCCTTCGATCCGGTCAGTCACGAGATGATACTGAGCACCAACCATCCTGGGGTCACCGTGGATGAGATCAAAAACGAGACCGGTTGGCCGCTAAGCGTCTCCCCGGACCTAGCGGAGATAGTGGCACCGACAAAAGACGAACTTGCGGCGCTCAGAAGGTATGACCCCAAACGAGTCTGGACCTCCTAGCCATACGTTGGCGTCGGTTCCCTCCTCACGCTTGTGATCGCTCTCATGCAGACCCGGTGGCGATCGTCCTCGACGGAGCATCTCCGGCGTATGATCAGGGCACGTACCGATACGAAGTGGGCTTTGACTCTTAACCTTCCAATCGCATTGATTGGATAACCACCGGTTCCAGAGGCACATCCTGATAATGCCCGCGGCTGCCGGTTTTAACCTTCTCGATCTTGTGCACGACGTCCATACCTTCGACGACCTGGCCAAAAACAGCATAGCCAAAGCCGTCGGCCGAGGCAGTACGGTGATCCAGGAAGCCGTTGTCCTTGACGTTGATGAAAAACTGAGCCGTTGCGCTGTCGACAACACTCGTTCTCGCCATGGCGAGGCTCCCCACCTGGTTCTTGAGCCCGTTGGTCGCCTCATTCTTGATTGGCGGTTTAGTCGCCTTTTGCTTCATCTCGTCGTCCAGACCACCACCCTGGATCATGAAACCCGCGATCACTCGGTGAAAAATCAGACCGTCATAGAACCCTTCGGCCACGTAGTTCAAAAAGTTTGTCGTCGTGATGGGAGCCTTGTCAGCGAACAACTCGATGCGGATATCGCCCATGTTTGTCGACATGATGACGGACGGATTGCTCTTTTCTCGTGTCTCGGCCATTCTCGCCTCCTTATAAATTTCCTTGATTCAACTTAGCATCTTCGTTTCCCGAAGGACACCCGCTCACGGATGGAAATATCTGCCGCAAGTGTCAAAGGGTACGAGGCATTGCCACCGATGTGCTTGTTGCGCAGGAGTGGCTCGGGCAAGCGAATCTTCCTCAATGCTAGTCGTTGACAGGTAGAAGGACTAAACAATCTAAGCGATGGCACGCGGCAAGACC
>JBFJTQ010000190.1:0-5831 GCA_041625275.1 Binatia bacterium
CACTGAGGCGCCTTGCCATATAAGGCCCGCGGGTTCGTACACCAATCAAAACGACTTGATCCAAGCTGCCGTAGGCCCGCGAAATTTCTTGCGCGAACCGCTCCAGAATAGCTTTGATCTGGGCAGCTCCCAAAATCCGTTGCTTTTTTGTTCTAGAGTTTTTCATTGGCGACTCGTATCATTGTTTCCATCAGTAACTGAGCGCCGAGACATATATCATCGGGGTCGGTCCATTCCAGGGGATTGTGACTGATCCCACGCGAGCTTGGAACAAATATCATTGCGGCGGGTGCGATTTTCGCCATCTGCATGGCGTCGTGGCCGGCTCCCGAAGGCATGATCTCGTAGTCGATGCCTTTGCGCTGGCAAATTTCCCGGGTCAGGCGCAAGAGGCGGCCATCGAGGGCGACCGGATCTTCCTCCCGAATCGGCAGGATTTCAACACCGAGCCGGCGCTGACGGGCGATGGCTCGGGCTTTCTGCTGCACGAGGTGTGCGACTTTGTCCTTGGAGGCCGCCGTGATGCTGCGAATGTCGATCGATAGCTCGGCTTTGCCTGGCACGGCATTGATCACGCCCGGCTCGATTTTCAGCGCTCCGACGGTGCCAACGACTCGACCGCTTCGCAGCGCTGAGTACCTTTTGCAAGCACCCTCCACGTATTCGATGAGCTGGGCGGCCGCTACGAGGGCGTCCTTGCGCATCTCCATCGGCGTCGTGCCCGAATGATCGGCCTGGCCCACGTAGATGACTTTGAACCGGCTGGGTGCGGCGATCGCCGTCACGAGGCCGATTCTCTTGCCTTTGGCCTCGAGAATAGGTCCTTGCTCGATGTGCAGTTCCAAATAAGCCTTGAGGGATTTCGGATTGCGTACGAGCGCTCGCAGATTGCGGCGTGAGATGCCGAGGCCCGACAGGATGTCCTCCAGCTTGGTTCCCTGAGAGTCAACAGCGTTGGCCAGGTCTCCGGCTTGGACTTCGCCGGCAATGAGGCTGCTTCCCAGAGTCGAATAGCCGAACCGGCTCGATTCCTCGCCGACGAAACAAACCACCTCGAGTGGCGAGCGCAGGGGGATCTTGTTTTCGCTGATCGTTCTCACGGCTTCGAGGGCCCCGATGACGCCGACGGGGCCGTCGTATTTTCCGCCGTGAATCACCGTGTCCAGGTGCGAGCCAGCCAAAACCGCGGGGGCTCTTGGGTCATGACCGTTGAGGCGGCCGAAGATGTTGCCGATGGGGTCAACGTGTATCTTGAGTCTGGCCTGGCGCATGAGGTGAATCAACAGTTGCCGGCTGCGCAGCTCCTTTATGGAAAAAACCAAGCGTGTGACGGCGCCATGGCTTCCGATGCCGATGCGCGATACGGCGTTGAGGTCACGCATCAGGCGGCGCTTGTTGATGGCAATATCCGGCGATACCGATGATAAGGAGTCCGAGGTTTTGTGCCTGGGCATAAACGTCATTCTAGCAGTTTGACCGCCGCCTGAAAAACAAATCCGCCCGCCGCGATGGTTGGTGCCTCGGGAGAAGCTTTTTCCCTTTACAACGATTGAGGGCTCCCGCTCCATACGGCCCCGGGGAAAGAATCATGGTACGACGATCTTGAAGCGTCTTCATGAGAAGAAAACCCTCTCGTGCCCCGCGTGATATTGGAAACTAGCAGTGGCATGTGTTATATGCGGTTCAACTGCAAAAATCGGAAAGGTTGTTGTCTCATGAGCGAAGTTTCCCGGAAAATTGCCGAAATGCTCCTGCAAACCGAGGCGATCCAGGTATACAGGGAACAGCCTTTTGTATTCGTCTCCGGGCGTATCTCGCCGGTCTATATCGACTGCCGGAAGATCCTTTCGTTTCCCGAGGAGCGTGAATACATCGTGACGCGACTCGCTGAAAAGGCTGAAACCGCCATCGGATTGAAGAACATCGACGTCGTTGCCGGAGGGGAAACGGCGGGGATCCCTTACGCGGCCTTTGTTGCCCATCTCATCAAGAAACCGATGATTTACATTCGCAAGCAGCCCAAGGGCTATGGCGGCACGAAGCAGATCGAAGGAATTCTAACAGCGGGGCAGCGGGTGCTGCTCGTGGAAGATCTCATTACCGACGGGCTGAGCAAGCTTCGCTTCAACATTGGCATCCGCGCGGCGGGGGCCAAGATGACCCACTGCCTCTGTGTTTTTGACTATGCCTCGGATCGGCTCAATCAGCACGAGGGCAAAGAGAACCTGGCGAAGAACGACATCAGCTTACACGTGCTTGCCAACTGGGACGATGTCTTGGATACGGGTCTCAGTAAGAGCTACTTCTCCTCGGACGCGAGCAGCCAGATCGTTGATTTTCTCCAAGATCCGGAAAACTGGGGCCGCAAGATGGGCTTCGTATAGAGAGCGGGACAGGGCGGGGCTGTGCTCCGCGACTCAATTCCCATACCCTGGCTGTCGGCTAGGATCATAGAAATACTCCATGAAGCTCCTTGTCAGTAACGCACTGATCGTCACGATGAACGACCAGAGTGACGTGATCGCAAAAGGCTCGATCGTCATCGACGGCAACCGACTGTCCTATGTGGGGCCGGTTGAGTGGACGCCGCCGGGCCCATACGACCGCACGCTGGAGGCGGATCGAATGATCGCTATCCCCGGCATGGTGAACTCGCACTGCCACTCTCCTGCGAATCTGGTTCGGGGCATGCTGCCAAGCAAGCCGCTGGAAATCTGGCGCGCTTACTACCGGGCTTCGCTAAGAGCCATGCAGGACGACGACTTCTATGCCAGCGCGCTGCTTGGGGGCATGGAGATGCTCAAGTCGGGGGCAACTACGGTGCTGGATCATTTCTTCGGCAATCAGGGATGCCCCTTCATGGGAGCCGGCGCGGCGATAATCGCCATGCGCGATCTCGGCCTGCGCCATGTCGTCTCGCTGACGCTATCGGACAAGAATTACGAACAAACCATTCCTCTGGCTGAGACCGCGGCGGGGCTGAGCGACGAAATCGCGCGCATGAGCCAGAGCGAGGCGAAACCGACCGAAGCCTGGCTCGACGAATGCGAAGCATTCATCGACACTTTTCACCGTCCGGAAAAGCTTACGACCTGTTGCCCCGGGCCCTCGGCGGTTCAGCGCTGCTCGGATGCCCTCCTGACGGGCGCGGCGGCGCTTGCGCGCAGAAAGAACCTGCCCATCCATATTCATCTCGCCGAAACCAAGGCCCAGGCCGTTATGGGCAGAAAGCTGTACGGCCAATCCCTGCTCCGGCATCTCGAACAACTTGGTGTCCTCGGAACGGATCTCTCGTTAGCGCATTCCATTTGGATCGAGGATGGGGATGTTGAATTATTCGCCAAACGCGGCGTGACCGCGGTGCACAATCCGGCGAGCAACCTGCGCATCGGCAGCGGTTTGGCACCGGTCAGAGATTTTCTTGCAGCCGGCGCGCGCGTGGCTCTGGGTACCGACGGAGCGGCGTCCAACGATGGCCAGAACATGTTCGATGCTCTGCGGCTGGCCGCTCTGATTCATAACCAAGCGGGAACCGACTTCAATCTGTGGATCACCCCTGAGCAGGCGCTGACGATGGCCACGCGTCATGGCGCGCGCGCCTTCGGACTCGAAGCGGGAGCTCTCGCTCCAGGTCAATTGGCGGATTTGGTTCTGCTGCGCCGCGATACTCCGGCCTTCACTCCTCTCAACGATGTTCTCGGGCAACTGGTGTTTTGCGAGAATGGCACCTCCGTCGACACCGTCATCGTTAACGGAGAAATTGTGGTTAAAGGGGGAACTCTGACTCAAGTGGACGAGTTCGAGGTGTTGCAATTGGCGAGCAAAGCCCGCGAGCGGCTCGATCCGTCGATCCAAGCCGAGCTGGCCGCGGCCAAAACCATGGAGCCGGCGCTGGCGGAGATGTATTTCCGAGTCTTTTCAAAAAAGACTTAGAGCGAAGGCCTTTGTCGGTGCCACTCCGAGGCCTGCTCGTATGCGTGTGCGACACAGAATGCCGTCGCCTCTTCGAATGGCTGGGCGACGATCTGCAAGCCAACGGGTAAGCCATCAGGCGTGAAGCCGCAGGGCACGGAGATGGCGGGAAGGCCGGTGAGATTAAAGGGGTTGGTGAAGCTCGGACGAAGATTTTGCTCGTTGGGGTCCAAGACGTCAAAAGCTTCCGGAGGGCGAGCCACGGTTGGCGTGGCGAAAACCTCGACGCGAGAAAAATTCGTCCGGATTTGGTCATTCAGGACGGATCGCGCGCGCAGAGCGGTGATGTAATCGGCCGCGCTCAGGAACGCACCTTCAAGCATCCGGCGGCGCACGGAACTCCCGAACTTTTCAGGCGTCTCTTGGTAGGTCTTTTCGTGATAAGCATAGGCCTCGGCGGTTAGAATTGTCTGATTGGCTTTCCGTGCGAGTGAGAACGGCCGGCCATCGATTTCCACGATACTTGCGCCGAGGCGCTCCAATGCCTTCAGAGCGCCATTAAAAACCTTCTCGGTATCGGGGTCGGTTCCCTTGGACTCATCGAACCAGTTGTAGCGCGGCACGCCGATGCGCAAGTTTTTGATTCCGTCCTTCAGTTTCGCGCAAAAGTCGGGCACCGGGAGGTCTACCGACGCGGGATCCTTGGCATCGTAGCCGGCGATGGCTTGCAGCAAGACGGCGCAGTCTTCGACCGATCTGGCCATCGGTCCGGCGTGGTCCAATGACCAGCTGAGCGGCACAATGCCGTAGCGACTGACTCTGCCGTAGGTGGGTTTAATCCCGACTATGCCGCAGTGGGAAGCAGGGGTTCGGATTGACCCGCCGGTGTCGGAGCCGAGGGCACCGTAGCAAAGACCGGCGGCAAGGGCTGTGGCTGAACCGCTGCTGGAGCCGCCGGGGATATACGCCGTGTTCCACGGATTGCGCACTGCCGGGAAAGGCGCATCCACGGACGGCCCGCCGAAAGCAAACTCGTGCATGCCTAGCTTACCGAGCAGAACCGCGCCCGCTTCGCGCAGTCTTGCGACCGTCGTGGCATCGTAATCGGGTGTCCAATCCCGCAAAACGGCGGAGTGACAGGTGGTGCGAATTCCTTTAGTCGCGTAAAGATCCTTCAGAGCAACGGGAATGCCGTGGAGCAGTCCGCGATCTTTGCCGCATGATAGCTCTTTCTCCGCTTCTTTCGCCTGTTGGCGGGCAAGATCCGCGGTGAGCGTCAGGAAACTGTGAAGCTTGCCGTCGATGGCATGAATCCGATGCAGACAGGCTTCGGTCAGATCGACCGGCGAGAAATCCTTGCGCCGCAGGCCCGAGGCAGCCTGCGTGATCGTGAGGTCGGCGAGCTCCGTGAGTACCATAGGGCCCTCGTGATTATTTTCCGGTGGCAGGGGAGAAATGTGCCGCCGGTTCGGCCTCCTCCAAGAGCAAAGCCCTCAATTCCAAGACCTGGTTGTGCGAGCGGTTCACTCCCGGTAAGAGTTTCTGCAATTCGTCGTCAGAAAGGCTCAGTCCGGCTCTTGAAGCCATGCTGCGCAAGTCGTCCAGTGTAATTTCAGTGGCCATCACTCACCTCGATATTAGAAGCCAAAGGGCGAGCCCGCGGAGGCAACGGGCGGCTGAGCACAAAGGGACGCGCGCCGGGATCAGGCAGCGTCTTGTTTTTTACTTTTTTGGATGGCCCAATAAACATTTTCAGGCTTAAGCGGCAGATCGTAAATTCTGACTCCCAACGCGTCAGCGACGGCATTGCCGATTGCTGCGGGTGTGGGTGCGAGGCCGGGCTCGCCGAGTCCCTTGGCACCGTAGGGCCCCTCAGGCTCAGGACATTCGACAATGATCGGGATCAATTCCGGCACATC
>JBFJTQ010000191.1:0-5826 GCA_041625275.1 Binatia bacterium
AGGCGGTGCACTGATGCAGTGCGACAACTGCCACGAGCGGCCCGCCGCCATTCACCTCACGCAGATCGTGGACAACTCGGTCACGACCGCCCACCTCTGCGAGCAGTGCGCGTCCGAGGCGCGCAGATTACGCCTCGCAGTTGAACCGATGAACTCAAGTAGATGGAAAGGGTAGAGAATTTATGCCTGCTCCGCTAGTCAAATCCGGCGAACTCGGCGGAAGCCAAGTCGAGCGATGTCGAAGGGAAAGGAGGAGGGCTATGGCCGCCAGTGCCGAAGAAAAACTCGTCGGCCGGATCACTCACTACTACTCTCATCTCAGTGTCGGCATCATCGAGCTGACGGATGCAGACATTCATATCGGAGATGTCGTCCACATCAAAGGAAGTCACACGGACTTTCGTCAACCCGTCGAGTCGTTACAGATCGAAAATCGAGATGTCACTCAGGCTGACAAGGGCAATTCTGTTGGAATGAAAGTAAAGGAAAAAGTCAGGGTCCACGACCTTGTGTTTGTGGTTTAAGATTTTTTGCTCCTGAGCAAGAGCTGATCTGGACGGCTGCCGTAGTCGCGGGCAATCGGGGCTTCGGCGGATTGTATGCGCCGTGCGTCAATTTTGCGAAATGACAGGCGTTCCGATCTTCCGGGCAAGCTACAGCGGAAGAGTGCCGTAGATTCGCCAAACTGGATTGGGACCGGCACGAGAGAAAGGGGGCTTTTCATGTTTACAGGCACTGAGACCGTCAATGATAGAATTTTTATGGATAGGCTGGTAAGGCGGCGGGACCGAATCGTTGCGAGGCTTGGCCAACTGGACGCCCAGGAAAAGCAAGTGGAGGAGACCGCGCGGGGGCGAGATGAAACAGCACAACAACAACGAAAGACGCTCCTCAAGTACTTGATTAATTTTCACCTCAGGGAGATCGACCGGGTAGACAGTGCGCTGAGCCGAATGGCCGCCGGCAACTACGGGCTTTGTCTGGCGTGCAACCGCCACATCGAAGCCGAGTGGCTCGAATCTTTCCCGGAGGCCGAGTTTTGCTCCACATGCCACACAATACAGGAGCGAATTGGGGCTGGTTCATGACCGCAGCTCGCGGCATAGACTAGCCAGGAGGATTATTTATGGCTGAGCCTGATAAGCATTACTTGCGTTATGCAATCGCGATCGCCGATCGTGCCTGGAAGCACGGGAACCGGCCCTTCGGGGCAGTGCTCGTGAGCGATCGAGGCTGGATCCTGCTGGAATCCGAGAATACCCAGGATTCTGCTTCCGACTGCACCGGGCACGCTGAGACGAATCTGCTCAGAGAGGCATCGCGTCGGTTCTCGCGTGGCCTGCTCGCCCGTTGCACCCTCTACGTCAATGCCGAGCCCTGTCCCATGTGCGCCGGTGCGATCTTCTGGAGCGGCGTTGGACGCATCGTGTATGGTTTAAGTAGCGAGCGTCTCTACGCCTTGACGAATCAGCGTTCGGATTGTCTCCTTGAGCATTGTGCACAGGTTCTCGCCACGGGGACGCATCGGGTCGAAGTGTTTGGACCGATGATAGAGGATGAGGCGGAAGAGGTGTTCAGGAGGAGTGGATACTTAGGCCATACAATGAATCCGCATGGGCCAATTCCCTTGCCGCATTGAGGCGCGAGGGCCGCGCAAGAGCTGCACCATTGGCCGACGGTGCGAATCGAGTGCCTGAGTATGAGAATGTGCGAGAGGCTTTGGGGGGTTATCATCGCAGGGCCCGCTTAGCCAGGTAACTGGCAGGGCAACACTTCCGGGTGTTGAACGTAAGCGGCGGCCCCGCACGCGGGAAGGAGGTGCCTTATGCCGATCATTACAATCTACCAAGGAGCGTCCGGCAGCGGGGAAGCGTTGGCTCAGGTCGTCGCGCAGACTTTGGGATACCGCTGCGTGGGGAGAGAAGTGCTCGTCGAGGCCAGCCGTCGTTACCGCATACCCGAAGCAAGACTCAATGAAATCGTGGAAAAGGGTCCCCGGTGGTGGGAGCGTCTGCTGCAAGACCTCCGGCCCTACCGGATCGCCCTTCAAGCCGCTCTCTGTGAAACCGCCCACGACGGTAGGATCGTGTATCACGGCCATTTAGCCCATGAGCTCTTGCATGAAATCGGGCATGTCCTGAAAGTGCTATTGACGGCGCCCATCGAATTTCGCATCGAACAGGTTCGAGCGCGCCAAAGTCAAAGTACGTCCTCGGCGCGCAATTACATCGAGGAAGTCGACAAGGCCCGCAGCCGCAGGCTCATGGCGATGTTCGGCGCGGATTGGCGTGACCCCAATCGCTATGACCTTGTGCTGAATATGTCAAAGATGACCATAGAGGGAGCCAAACGGCTCATTCTCGATGCGGCCCATCTCCCGGAATATCAGCCCTCGATCGCGTCTGCGCGGGCTTTCGAAAACTTGGCGCTTTCGTCTCGGGTGCATGCCACGCTGATCGCGTCTCAGACGGTCCGCGGTCCGGCTCTCGAAGTGCGCGCCGAGGGCGGCCATGTTCACGTCACGGGCAGAGTGGAACACTCGCTGCTGGAAGACGAAGTCGTGAAGCTGATCGAAAACATTCCAGGCGTGACCAAGGTGACGGCAAATCTTTATGCGATCCCTATCACCGAGTTGCCTTAGGAAAATCGTCGGGGACGCATTCGGATCTTATGAGTTGTAACGTCCATCTGATTCGAGAAAGGAGAAAAAACCATGGCTATTGTGACGATTTTTGGCGGAACGTTCGGCGACGATGAAGAACTTGGCAGGGGCGTCGCGCAAACCTTGGGCTGCCCTTTTGCCAGCCGCGAAATTTTTGTCGCAGCGAGCCAGCGTTGTGACGTGCCCGAAGCGAAGCTCAACGAGATCCTGGAAAAGGAGCCGCACTGGTGGGAGCGCTGGCACGAAAACTTGCGGCCGTATCGCATCGCGCTCGAGGCGGCGATGAGCGAGGCAGCTTTAGCCGAAGATATCGTCTACGTCGGACATGTCGGCCATGCCCTGCTGCCGGGTATCCGCCACGTTTTACGGGTGCTGCTCACGGCACCCATTGAATTTCGCATTGAGCGAGTTCGCGCCAGACTGAGCCTGGAGGCGAAAGCCGCGCGTCGTTACATCGAACATGTAGAAAAGGCGCGGACGCGCCGGTTGATGGCGCTGTTCGGCACGGATTGGCGGGACCCGGGGCAGTACGCTCTAGTTCTCAATATGGGGCAAATGACTCCCGCCGCCGCGCAAGCCATGATCGCTCGAGCCGCGCTGCTTGACGACTACCGGCCCACCGCGGCTTCGCGGCAAGCTCTCGGAGATTTGGCCCTGGCCGCCAAGGTTCGGGCGTCGCTGCTGCCGCATCCGAGATTACGCGATCTCAATATCACCGTGAAGTCCAACGAGGGAGAGGTCACGCTGACGGGCATGATACCGATGGCGGTTTCAGACCCAGAAGTCCGCCGTGTCGTTGAAACCGTTCCTGGTGTCAAGAAATTAATAACCGATTTCGTGCAAGTCCCAAGCAGAGCGCTGAATTATTCGTAGCAGACGAAGAAGTCGATTCAGCGGGTCTCGGGCGGGGAAACTCTGTGCCCATCTGCCTGTCATGCGCCGCGCAATCATGGCGCGAGGACGTTGTCTCTGATCATCTCGTCCCCAAAGTAATGCCGAGTATTCGGCGCGCCCTCCAAGTTCCGCCGGGGCGCGCCGGATACCCCCGCTCCGAGGCAGGCGCGTCACGCCTTCGCTTCCACATTCTGCGTGCCTCTCCCAAGCCATGCCAGGAAACCCCTCACAAGCGACAGTGCGGGTCGAGGCCAGCACTAGCGCCATACCAGCAGCCGGAACGCTGAATTCTTGATTCTGGAATGACGTGCCGTAGCCCGGATCCGAACCATGCCGCGACTGACCATAGGGTGGAGACCTCATTACCCTCCACTGATCCGTAATGTACAACCGGCGAGATTCGTCCGCGCACAAAACTGCCCATCGGCAAGAAATAATCTTGCGCCCGGGATTCGAGGGTTTAAAATATGATGCGTGGGAGGCTCTTATGGCGCGGAGCACCGTTGAGATTTCCGGTCATATCATTGATTCCCTTATCTTACCCAAGATCCTGGACGTGATTGTCAACCTCGGCGGCGAGTTTGAAATTCTCGACATTCAGATCGGTCATCGGCGCGCCGACCGCAGTCACGCGCGGGTCCAGATTGACGCGCCCACAGAGGAGCTGCTCGCAGAGATCTTGGGCAAGATCAGAGAGCACGGCGCCTTGCCCGTGGAAGGAAGCGAGGATCCCGCGCGGCTCGCGGCCGCGCCGGCAGACGGGATTTTCCCTGAGGCTTTTTACGCCACGACCAACTTGCCCACTCAGGTCCGGGTCAATGGGCGCTGGCTCGAAGTCCAGGGGCCCGAGATGGATTGCGCCATACGCGTGGACAAAGACGCCATGCGTGCAGAGACCGTGCCGGTGCACAAAGTCAACAAGGGCGATTTGATTGTCGTCGGACATCAGGGAATCAAGATCGTGCCCCTTCAGAGAAGTGTGCCTCACGACCTGTTTGAGTTCATGTCAAGCCCCGTTTCCACCGAGCAACCCAAGGGCCTTTTGATTCGGGAAATCGCCGAAACGATGAAAACCGTGCGGCGGAGAAATGGCAAGATTCTGGTCGTGGCCGGTCCCGGTTTAGTCCACACCGGTGCCGCACCGTATCTCGTCGACCTGATCGAGCGTGATTACGTGCAGGTTCTTTTCGCCGGCAATGGATTGGCGGTCCATGATATTGAAACTGCGCTTTACGGCACTTCTCTGGGAGTGTATTTGGATAAGAAGATCCGCGCCAGCGAAGGGCACCAACACCATCTCCGGGCGATCAACACCGTCAGAAGAGTCGGTGGCATCAGGCAAGCGGTGGACCAGGGCATCGTTCAGCGCGGCATATTCTACAGTTGCATCAAAAGAGGCGTGGATTTTGTCCTCGCTGGATCGATCCGCGACGATGGTCCGCTACCCGACGTCATTACGGACAGCTTGAAAGCTCAAGACATCATGCGTGAGAAAGTGCGCGGCGTGAGTTTGGCATTGATGATGGCCACGACGTTGCATGCGATCGCAACCGGCAATCTCTTGCCCGCGACGGTCAGAACGGTCTGTGTGGACATTAACCCCGCCGTCGTCACCAAGCTCACCGACCGCGGGACTTTTCAGGCCATCGGCTTGGTCACCGACGTGGAGCCATTTTTGCGCGAGCTTTGCCAATACCTTAATGATCAGCCGGCCGGGAGCGCTGCAACGTGACACCCCCAGGCGAAAAGGTTGTCATGCAATTCTTAATGTGCGCTCCGTCGTATTACGGCATAGAGTACGAAATCAACCCGTGGATGAATCGAGCACGCCAGAGTGATCCCCGACGCGCCCACAAGCAGTGGAGCTCTCTGCGCCGCGTTCTCGAAGAAGAATTGTCGCTTGATGTCCGTCTCGTGGACCCTCAGCCCGGGCTTCCCGACATGGTCTTCACGGCCAACGCCGGCCTCGCTTGGGAAAACCGCTTCATTGTGAGCAACTTCCGTTACGACGTGAGGCGCGGAGAAGCACCACACTTTGAAGCGTGGTTCCGTAATCTGGGATTCGAAATTGTCCGATTGCCGCAGGAATATTTTTTCGAGGGGGAAGGAGATTTATTGCGCTGCGGAAACCTTTGGTTCGCGGGCTACCGCATCCGTTCCGACATGGTCGCTCACCAGAAAGTCGCTGAGATCATCGAAGATGAGATTCTCTCCCTCGAATTGACCAACGGCTGGTACTACCATCTCGATACGTGCTTCTGCCCGCTGTC
>JBFJTQ010000192.1:0-5823 GCA_041625275.1 Binatia bacterium
AATGTCTGCATTTATATACACGAAAACGACTTGGGGGCTGACCTGAAGGATCTGTCGGTACGACCGCTTTAATGCCGAGCAAGCAATCACGGCATTTTTGCTCTGGTCGAGGTTTGAGCGGATGGTCTCGCGTATGGCGCGCAGCCACGGTTCCCGATCCGCGTCGGTTAAGGGAACCCCATGTTTCATTTTTTCAACGCCTTCCGGAGAATGAAAATCGTCACCGTCGAAAAACTCCCAGCGCAGCTCCTGTGCCAGGTGCTTCCCGACCGTTGTTTTGCCTGAAGCCGCAACGCCTATCAGCACGATCACCATTGAATTTCCAGATTAAATCCGTGACTATGGCCGAGCAGGAACGCCGGAGCAATGCCGAGAAAATTGCCCAGCGCGGGCAGAGCTCTTGCCTCTGGAATCATTCTGTTTTAACAGTTACGAAGAAAATTGAATCCAGGATGGCTCAACTTTCACACGGACCACCGGCATTGAAACATTTCAACCATCTCGACTCAAGACCAATCCAGCGGCTAACATGATCACCACCGTCATTTTTGATCTGGACGGCTTGATCGCCGATACCGAACCCCTGCATTGCCGCGCATATCAAGAAGTATTGCAGTCGGAGGGCGCCACCTTAACGGAGGCTGACTACATCGAGCATTGGGTTCGCTCAGGCAAGGGCATCGGAGACTGGTTGGCACGCCACGGCCTAGACTTAGATCCACTGGCGCTCCGCCTGACGAAATCCGCACGGTACTTAGAGCTTCTGGCGTCATCGCTGCGACCGATGGATGGAGCCCTACAACTGCTGGAAAGACTGCATGGGAATAAGACACTCGCTCTGGCTTCGTCTTCATACAGAGATGCAGTCGAGGGTGTCCTGGCGGGTCTTAACATTGCCCATTATTTCACAGCGGTGGTGAGCGGGTTAGACGTCCCGCGGGTCAAGCCCGCCCCGGATATTTTTCTGGCCGCCGCGAGTCAAGTCGGCGCCGTGCCTTCGGAGTGCGTGGTCTTGGAAGACGCGGAAAAGGGCGTCATCGCCGCGTATCACGCCGGGATGCGTTGTATCGCGGTGCCGACCCGTTACACGCGCAACCATGATTTTTCAAAGGCATCTCGTGTCTGCTCTTCCCTCAACGACATCACGCTGGAATTATTAGAAGCCGTGGGCTCCTGAGTCCCCGCGCATTGAACCGAATCCCGCAGTTGCAGATACGCTATGTTCCGGGCCTGGGGAATGTCTGGAGTGGCGAAGACACCCGAGCGCACAGTTTCAAAGTCTTTGCTGTGACTTGGCAAGGCATCGCCCGCGCTGTAAGATCGTTTCTCCATGCACCCGCCATCGAATTCCACTTAGAGGTAGAGACTTATTGTCTTAGCAACGAAAGGGCTCCCATAGGCTCCTCGAGTAGCCGTATCTACTGCGGAATTCGGGTTGAATCTCGCTTGGTTTGCAGCGCTTCCCTCTGGGAAACCCCGGCGGGGACCTCAGCGGCGAACCGAGACCACCGCTGCGTCTGACCCCGAAGAACGCACTTCGGGATGACATTTGAGGCAGGCGCCCGACAATTCCGCCAATCCCCACCGCAGAAGAAATTTATTTTTGCTCGCATGCACGATATGGCAGGTGGTACAGCCGACCACATCATCCGAGGGGTCCGGAGTTCCTTTCACATCCATGAGCGGCGGCAATTGAGTTCTATCCAAAATTCTGCCGGGCTTGTTTACCGGTATTCCAACAGGATGCCGGAGGTAGTGGCGACCGAAAGCTTTAACTACTCCGGCTATGGGATGACAACCCAAACAATGCCGCGTCACTGGGTCGAGAATAACTCCCTCGCTTCTCATCCGGGATGACTGCTCGCCCGCTCTGAGAAACTTGGGCTCAGCCGAAGAATGGGGCGTATGACAGCTCAAGCAATCCAGACGAGAAAAAGATGGCCCACCCAGTGGTGCAATCCGTACTGCTTGAGGGCCTCCTACCGTGTGAACCGAGGAAGCGTCTTGCGTAGGAGATGCACCATCATCCGAGAACCGCAAAATATCGGCATGGCACTCGATACAAGGCCTCTTTTTAGGCGGCTCGACAAGTGTAGCGTCTGCCAGTGGATTCGCTCCCGGATAATGACAGCCCGCACAGACCGCATGCGCGCTTTGATCGCCTGGATTTTGCAATTCCTCAGTACTTAGCACCATCGCGGGGAGGAGACTCGCCAGAGCCAACAGTAAGGCAACAACAATGAAGCAGATCTTGCGTAAACCGTGACGCACAAGAGCGAAAAACAAACTCGGACTTTTTTTCGGCACTGCCAAAGCCTATTTCTCCGCGCCGCGCAAAGTCACACCCGAACTTTGCAGTCAATGAAATCGAGACAATTTGTGCTAACCCGAACCATAACGCCCGGTGTGGCGATCCAATTGGCGGAGCTTGCCTTCGTTGGCAGCAGGCGAAACCTCATCATCCTGGCGATGCTGCCCAAATGGGAACCTCAGTAAGGCATCTCGCGCCTGTCCTCCATGAAACGCTGTGCAAAATATGTGCTAGCGCTGGAAATTTCACGGAATCCAATGATTTCATGGCACAATCCACGACAGAGCCGAAGGGCACAATGAAGTGGTCGCGTCGTCTAAACAGACACCTTTTGATCATTATGGACGGATTCTGTCGCTTTCAGCATATGGCCTTGACTGGGCTAAGGCTGCGTCAAGCAGTCCGTTTATACTTGTAAGGAATCCACTGAATCGCACCGCTTTTGCTTTGCGCTGTAGGACGCCCAAGCCTATTAGTTGGCGCTGCACTCTTTACGGGATCCGCGGAAAAATCATTTCTATATCGCATGCAGAATAATTCTCAGCAGCAGGCTGCTGAAACAGTCATTGACCGTTGCGGTTTACCATTTGGCTGTCTGCTCACTGGACCCAAATTCCGGGGGTGTATTATTTCGTTATTCCCAGCAATGTTTCGGCCCAAACGAAGAGCGAAGGGTTAGCTCAGACAGACCTCTTTGTACAAATCGCGAGTCAATGGGTTGCCAAAATGTTTCCAAGAACTACCAAAACGGGCTCAGGCTTCCAGGCACACAACTTGCTCCCTTCTTGGAGTCAAACCATTCCACACTCTGGAGTCTTGCCCCCTCGGTTTAACACTGGCTTCGCACTAAGTGAGGGCTAAGTTTATGGACGAAAGAATGCTAGATGGCACAGGCGAGGCGTTTCACTCATCCGATGAGAAAGACCGGCGGTGCACCAATAGGTTGACCTTTCGCGCAACTGTATGCGCCACCGTCATACTAGGATTGTTTGTCTGGTGGTGGCCGTTACCGGCTATTTCCAACGACGACCTCTTCCTCTCTCACGAGTTCGTCACATATAAGAACGAGAGCATATCGCTGGCTTTCAACAACGTACGCGCGGGTGACGCGGCGTTTTTGATGCTTAGTAAAACCGGCGTTGCGATCACTTTACCGACTTCCACGCACAACAAGACCGTCAATCTCACTTTGCAGAACGCAAAAATGGACGAGGCCGTGCACACTCTCTTGGCTTCCCTTGAACTCAAAAATTCTTTTTTTGTTTATGACCTCGCCGGGCGCCTGACGACCGTCGTCGCCCTGGAGAAAAACATAAGCCTAACTCCGCCGGAAACCCTGTCGCCCAAAGAAGAAGAGAACGTTGTGAAATTTGAGGAACTTTCGGCACCGGAAAAAGAGGCTTTAGTGCGCGATTTTCGCCTTTGGTCCAAACTTTCCGCAGAAGACCGTGAGTCCATACATGCACGCTTAAGAACCATCCCCCCGTCACGAGATCGGGACCAACTGATCGATGAGTATGTACGCCTGGTCTTGGGCGTGTCTCCAGGAAAACCAGAAAATACGCAATAAGAGCTTACCACGCTAACATTTCCCACCGCATATCATCCGCCCTTCAACAAGAAGCTAAACCAGGCGCCGTGCCACGATTACATCTCCGTCTGTACTATAAAGGCAAGGATCTTCCGTCGCAGACAACTTCCGCATCGCTTCGCGGCCCCAGCTCACCTCATCGACGCAGCACGCAGCGCGAACGGTTTTTTGAAATGAAGGCGCGGTCGCAGTTTTGACCATCAGTAACCGGCTCTTTCATTGTTCCTGGTGCCGCGATTGTCTTCAGTCGCGCCTACGCGCATATCTCTTTGCAAGGTACGTTCGCTCTGTCCATCGAACGCCTTCACCCGCGAAACAGGTTAAAAAGATTCAGCAATTTAGAGAAAACCGCGCGAGTCCTGGAGCCGAAGCACCGACTGAACAGCTCCTTGCTTGAGGGGATTCATGGCAACGCCAAATCTTGTCAAGGTTTGTGTCCCTGTAAACGTTTTGCCGCGAAATTCGTCTTATGATTATAATGATCTAGAAGGAGGCGCACGTGAAAATTCGCCAGCAAGTATTGTACTTAGGAGTAGCTTTCGCGGTCTTGTCCACGGCTTGGGTGTTCTTTGACGCCGCCCGCGCCTGGTCGCGTGATGAAGCGGCGGAAAAAGGAAATTTCGCCCATCGGCACGGAATGCATCGTAGGTTCGGTGCCGAAGCCCCGCTCATCAGCATCGCTCTCAGACACCGGACCGAACTCGATCTGACCGCCGATCAGGTCGCAACCCTGGAAGAGATACGGGCGCGCCACAGGGATCAGACGACACCCACGCGCGAGCAATTGAGAACCATTGAAGCGCAAATCAGAAGCCTCTTGCACGAATCTCCGGCGAATCTGCTCGAAATTAGACAGAAGATCGAGGAAGGCGAAAAGCTTCGCGCAGAACTCCGCTATCTGCGCATAGAAGCCTTGGAAAACGGACGTTCTGTGCTGACCCAGCACCAAAGGGATCAGTTAAGAGGATTCATCGCGTCGCGACGTGGTTTTCACAGACCCCAGGGATAGACTTCTTGAATTCACCCGACCTCAATCGACACTAATCGAAAGGCCCGACACGACCAAGCGGTCGGGCCTTTTGTGTCCGCTCGTGCTGTCCTCCCCTGCGGCTATGCCCCGATGTGCCACATGACGGATCATTGGCTTGCATTACGCGTAATCCTGGGAGCTCAAACGACTCCCTGCTATCTTGAAGCGAACCTATTGCTCTCTTTCGTCCGGCACCGGGATCTTAAAAATATGGGTTCACCGCCGTATTTACGGGGATGCCAATACCGGCTTCGGTCAACAATCTGCCCGACCAAGAGTTGAGCATTGTCCGACACACTTCGCACAAGGCCGACTCCCCCCTGTCAGGGGATCGGCTCCGAGCCCGCCACCGCAGCCTTGATCCGTGAGCTGTCGCCAAAGTTGCCGCCCGTCGATTTGACGCCTCGGGGCTAAATCGTTCAAAATATACAATGAACCGGTTTTCTCGTTTGCCGGGCAGCTAGAACCTGTGCTCGTAACCTGAAAGGAGGAGACAATGCTACAACGACACCGACTTGTGATCTTGATCTGGAGCCTATTTCCCCTATTAGCCTTGATCGGCTGCGGTGAAACCATCAGGACACCGGATTATCAGAACCCGTTTTGGACAGTTGAAAACCCAAACGCAACCAGAGAGGCACGACAAGGGCGTTCGCAGCAAGCATCGCTCGGTGGCGCCCGAGAGGGCGCTTCCAGTCTGGACGCCCTGCAGCAAGGCCGCAGCTCCGCCACTCCGAGCTCCAGTCCTTTAAAAGATATCTATTTTGACTTCGATAGTGCCGCCATCAGAGCGGATGCGCGAGAAATTCTCAAAGCCAACGCCGAATGGATGAAATCAAATCCTTCTGCGAGGGTGGAGGTCGAGGGCCACTGCGACGAGCGCGGCACCAA
>JBFJTQ010000193.1:0-5789 GCA_041625275.1 Binatia bacterium
GGCTCAGATGCAAGACAGGCTTGTTTCATCGCGGGGGTCGATTTGGCTCACGTGGGGCAGCAGTTCGGCGATCCCGAACCCATCACTGACGACACGCTCAAATGGCTAGCGGAAGAAGACGGTTTTCTGATCGATCGCCTCGCGGCTCTGGATGCAACCGGATTTGTTAATGAGGTCGCAAAGGACCAAGACAAAAGAAGGATCTGCGGCTTTTCCCCCCTCTACTCTCTGCTTCACCTCCTCGACGGGAATCGCGGAACCAATCTCAAATACAGCCAAGCTTTTACGCGCGAGACCGGTTCCGTCGTCACCTTCACCAGCATGATTTTCCAGTGAGCCGAGGGGCAGTGCGCTTGCGTGAAGGCGCTTAACCGCGAAATCGCACGCAGCGCCCAGGTCTCGGATTCGCCAGAGAAGAATCCTTAACAAAGACTCCTGCTTGAAGGATCTTTTCGCATGTTTTGACAATCGGCGGATTCTTTCCCAGTCTACTCGGCATCGACCAGGACTGTCGGCACTAAAGCTCGTCTTTGTTCCCCTCAGTGCATGTTCATCCCGCCGTCGACGGCGATGGATTGACCCGTCATGAAGTCGCTGTCTTCGGAGGCAAGAAAAATCATCGTGCCCACGAGATCCTGCGGGTACTGATCCCGCTGGAAGCAGCGCCGTTTCCTGCGATCGGCCAACTGCTCGGCACTCATGACGCCTTCTTGATTCGAGCCCGAAATCGTCAGACCCGGCATGATCGCGTTGACGCAGATATTATCGCCGCCGACTTCGCGCGCCAGTGAGCGCGTGAAACCCACTACGGCCGCCTTCGAGGAAACGTAGTGGAGAAAGAGCGGTGTGCCGCCAAGCACCGTTCCCGAAGAGACGTTGATAATCTTCCCTTTCCCTTGCTGCTTCATGGTGGGATAAACCGCCTTGACGCAAAGAAACAAACCTTTCACATTCACCGCCATGACTCGATCCCATTCTTCGGCGTCGATGTCCATAAAGTGTTTCTTTTTCAAAGCGGAGTACAGGCCGGCGTTGTTCACGAGCACGTCGATCCTGCCGTATGCCTTGAGCGTCGCCTGCACCATGGCCTGAGTCTTCTCCTCCGAGGTCACGTCCACGGCCACGGCCATCGCCTCGCCTCCCGCTTCCCTAATATCGGCGGCGACTTTTTTCGCCTCGGATTCCTGAATGTCGGCGACCACGACCTTGGCTCCTTCTTTAGCCAATCCGTGAGAGTACGCTTTGCCGATACCGACACCCCCGCCCGTGACGATCGCAACTCTGTCTTTCAATCGCATGGTCACGCCTCCTTCGCTCCAAATCAAATTTCAAGTTTGTAAAATGTCTTCGGATTATCGTGCAGGATCAATTTCTTGTTCTCGTCGTCGATGTCCGCGCGCTGCAAGAATTCAGGGATGTCCCGCTTGAACATATCGGGCAGGCGCTCGTGAGGATAGTCAGACGGCCACATGAGACAATGGGGGTTGAACTGTCTCAGAACTTGAGTCAGTGCCTGTTCTTCAACCTCGCAGGTCGCCCATACCTGCCCGGAACGAATGTAATCGCTGGGCTTCTGTTTTAGCAATGGCGCTTGGAACCGGTAAGGCTTTTCAAATTCCTCGTCCATCCGATCCATAATGTAGGGAAGCCAGCCGGAACCTGCTTCCAGGAAGGCCACCCTTAGTCTGGGGAATCTCACGAACACGCCTTCAAAGATCATGTGAGTAAACTGAATCAGGATCGCGAAAGGGTGTTCCAGAGTATGCACGTGGAGGAATTTATTGAAGAAGTCGAAGCCCATGCCGCGACTTGGCGCACCGTGAACCGCCAGCGGCATGTCGAGTTGCTCGGCGGCTTGATAGATGGGGTCGAATCTCGTGTGCCCGTAACCGACGTTCAGGACCGTGACGGCAGGCAAAAGGCCAGCGACAAGGCCGAGATTCTTGGCGCGCTCTAATTCCTTGGCCGCTTCAACGGGCTCATGAACTGGCAGGAGAGCGACTGCTTTGAGGCGCGAGCTTTTTTTGCTGTAGCGCTCGGCAACCCAGGAGTTGTAAGCGCGGGAAATGACGCAAGCCCACTCGGGGTTTTGTATGAGGCCGAGGGCCAGGCCGCCGGTGGGGTACAGGACGGTGGTGTGCACGCCCAGCTCATCGAGAAACTCCAGCCATTTCGATGCCGGGGTTTCGTGCACTTTGCCAGGCACCCCGAAACCGCGGTTCCAACCGTCGAGAGAAGGGAAGTAACTGTAGGTTTGAAAATGCGGACCTTGGCCGTAGCGTCCCTCTAGAAACTCCCGCAGCTCCGCATCCCGCTCCATGACGTGCCCGTCGGCGTCAATAATGGAATAACCAACCTTCATTTGCTTCTCCTTTGATTCGTCGCCTGCTGGGGCAGAGCGCGCCTCTGCAGGCCGAGCCGGTCACAAGAATGCAATGCCGCCGTCGACATTGATGGTCTGGCCCGTGATGAAATCACTGAGGGGCGAGGCGAGGAATAACATGGCGCCGACCAGATCCTGCGGCACCTGGACCCGCTTCAGAGCGCGGCTCCCGACGGATGCCTGGCGAAAGCGCAGCATTTCCTCCGTGGGATTCTCCTCGGACAAGGTGTTGCCGGGTGCGAGGACGTTGACGGTGATGTTGTCAGCGCCGACCTCGCGCGCCAGCGTGCGGGTGAATCCGATCGTCCCTGCTTTCGAAGTCACGTAATGAATACGCCCGGGGCTGCCGTTATACACAGTGCCGGAAGCGATGTTGATGATCTTGCCCGATTTCTGACCGCGCATCGTCGGCAATACGGCGCGGCAACAGAAGAAGAGCCCCTTGAGATTAACGGCCATAAGCCGGTCCCATTCCTCGGGCGCAATGCTTTCGATGCGCCCCCGGTTCATGGGGATGGTGGCGAATATAGCCGCATTGTTGATCAACACATCAATGCGGCCGAATCGTGCCAACACGGCCGCGGCCATATCCTGAGTGGATTTCTCATCGGCGACATCGACGTGAAGCGAAAGTGCCTCGGACCTCGTCTCCTTCGTGATCTGGGCGGCCACGTCATCGGCTGCCGGTTTGTCGATATCGGCAACGACGACGCGAGCATGGGCTCTGCCGAAACCCGTACAATACGCCTTACCAATGCCATGGCCCCCTCCCGTCACGATGACCACCTTGTCTTGAAGTCCTTCGATCATGTCATTCGCCTTTCGCTCAAGGTTTGATGAGCGCCTTGGTCGGAAACAGCTCGGGGATTTCTCCGCCTACCGCTTGGATGCAGCGCTCGGTTTGCTCCAACGGAAAAACATGGCTAACCATTTCTTGCACCGGAAATCGGGTTTCTTCCAGCAGTCTCAGCGTGGCTTCGGTGGCGTCGTTATCCGCCGTATAACAACCCTGGATGCGGATCTCTCCCCAAACGATTTTGTCCATGAGCAAAGGTGTCACCGTCGCATCCCCGGTCAGCCCCGCCAAGACCAACGTGCCTTGGCGGCGCACGCATGCCAGCGACGTGACGATCGCTTTGGGGCTGCCGGATACATCCACCACAACGTCCGCCATCTCGCCGTTGGTTTCCTTCTGAACGATCTCGAGTACGTTTTCCTCCTCGGCGTTGATCGTGCGATGGGCGCCGAATTTTTTTGCCAGCTCGAGTCTCTTGCTGTCTCGGCCAATCCCGCTGACAAAAATCCGCGCAGCCCCGGCTTGCCGGGCGGCAAAGGCGCAAGACAAGCCTTGTTGGCCCGGCCCCTGAATAAGCACATAGTCGCCCATTTTCACGCCGCCCTTGCGGATGGCCCACTGGAAGCCGTTGACCATGACCGACCCGACCAGAGCCGCGGCTTCCGCCGGCAGATCGTCGCTGACCTTGGTAGCAAGCACATCGGGCGCCAGATAAAGATAATCAGCAAAACCGCCAAAGAGATGCGGCGGCTTGTCGCACGAGGTGCGACCGCCGTAGCTCGTGCGCTGCTTACAAAACCGGGCTGCTCCGCGGCGGCAGTCCGCACAACGACCGCAACCCAACGCCCCTTTAAGAATGATCCGATCCCCTTCCTGGAGGTGGTGAATTCCTGCGGCATCTTTTCCCAACTTGACCACACGACCCAGAATTTCGTGCCCGAGAATGACCGGCACCGGAAGCTGAATCTTGCCGTGATAGTACTTCACATCTGTGCCGCAGACGCCGGCCATCTCGATCTGTACCAATCCGCCGTCTCGCGCCACCTCGGGGATAGGATACTCACGGATTTCGAGCTTGTCCGGCCCCAAGAGTGTCGCTCCACGACTGGTATTCGCCATAAGACCCCCTTATTCGCTTACGCGCAGCTTCGTTCGGACATCGATCTGCGCCCGCCGCGCGACAGACGGCAAGCTGAAGACTCCACTCGCCAGTTCGCGCTAGCGGCGCCCCTTCCGTTGCGTCTCCCGTGGCTTAACGAAGGTGAGTTTCGTTGTTGACCTCGCTTCCCGCTTACCCCTATACTGCCGAACGACTATCAGAATCAAGCTTGGGAGATCTCTTTATGCAACTGATCGTAAGCACGCTCATTGTTTTGTGTATGGCGGGCCTTGCCGGCGCCCAGACGCCGGTGCGTGTCATGTCAGGGTATGCAGCCATATCTGGACCTCATGCGGTGTTGTGGATGGCGAGGGAGGCGGGTCTCTTCGAAAAAAATGGGCTGCAGACCGATGTGGCTTATATCCGCAGCGGCTCCACAATGGCCCAGACACTCGTGGCGGGGGAGGTGCAGATGGCTCAAATGGGCGGGCCTGCGGCGCTGGCCGCTGGCGTCGCCGGCATTGACGTCACGTTTGTGGCCGTGGCCCTCAACACCACGCCCATCGTTATTATGGGCAATGTGTCGCGAATGGAGGACTTGAAGGGTAAAGCTATCGGCATCACGCGCTTTGGCTCCAACACGGACATCTCGGCGCGTTTCGCGATCCGCAAATTCGGCCTCCAGGCCGATAAAGACGTGGCCCTGGTGCAATTGGAAGACTACCCCGGAATCATGGGCGGTATGCAGTCCGGCCGGATTGCGGCCGGTGCCTTAGCGGACCCGTTCACCGACCGAGCCAAACAGCTCGGTTATAGGGAGATCGTGGACGTCGCGGCACTCGGCCTCGAGTTCCCTTTCGTCGGCATCGTGGCCAAGAAGACCTACGTGCGCGACAATGCCGACACGGTCCAGCGTTTTGTCCGCGCCTATACCGAGGCCATCGCATTGTACAAAAACAACCCGGAATTGGCGACGAAGGTCACAAGCAAATATACGGGGATCCAGGATCCTGGAATTCTCGCCTCGACGGTCGGCTTTTACGCACCCAAGTTAGCGCGCGTGCCGTATCCCACCCTTGGTGGCATGCGTTTCGTCCTGGAGCAGATTGCCACCCGCGACCCACGAGCCAAGAATGCCAACGCCGAAAACTTCATGGATGTGCGTTTTGTGAAGCGATTGGACGACGACGGCTTCATCAAGGGACTCTATCGCAAGTGAAGACCGGGCGCGCTTCCTGCGGTCCTGCGACGCCGGCGAGCGCGAGTACACGATAAGCATGTAGTCGTGACAAGGTGTCCGGCGTGGCGTGTTGATCACCTGGGAGCCGTCACTCTGAGGTTAGGACGGAGCGCTCTTCCGCCCGAGGTTCCAGACGCCGGTCCCTAATTGTACGGACGCAGGCGTTCCAGCGGAGCGTGGTGTCATCGTTGTCCGGGGGCCGGAGCGCTTCGGCCTTTTCGTACCAGTCCATGGCTTCGCACAACAGGTCATAGGCCATAAACCCCGCCCC
>JBFJTQ010000194.1:0-5759 GCA_041625275.1 Binatia bacterium
ATGGGCTTGGCATAGGTCTTGATTAGCCAGACCTTACCGGTAAAACGATTGAGCTTGTAAGCCGCGTCCACCGGTCCACTCGGTGGTGTGATGGTATACACCCCACCGAGGATAAGGGCCACCGCAAGCGAGAGAACGCTTGCGCAGCAGAACCAGATGATTTTTTCTTTTAGCGCCATGGCCTTCTTTTGGCTGTCCGTGCCGAAGAAACGGCCGAAAGATTAGTATTCGCCCTGCTGGCGCCGTAACCGGTCGATCTCCTGGCGATTGCGGTTTACTTGAGACTGATTGCTTTGAATCTGCTGCTGCTGACGGTAATTGGTGTTTTCATGCCCCTGCAGCTGATCGCCGACCAGCGCCCCGGCACCAAGACCGAGTCCGCCGCCGATGGCTGCTCCCGCTCCAGGATGACCGACGGCCGCGCCGATGAGCCCGCCCGCGGCTGCTCCGCCGAGCGCACCGATGCCCGCGCCCTTCTCGCGCGTCGTCAGAGGTCCGCCTGCGCAACCTCCCACAAATAGCACCCCTGCCAGTAGCAACATTGTCGTGCCGGTAGCGAATTTGGTTCTTGTTTCCATAATGCTCGAACTCCTCTCTTGACTTAACGTGCCAATAACGCCTCTATTTCTTTCCTTTTGCATGTCCTTTTTTCTGCTTGCCCTGCGTGTTTTTCAGTCCGTTCACCGAGCGCTTCTCGTCATGGATTTGGTGGCGCTCTTCGGCTCTAACCCAACCGCGCTTCGGGTCGGCAGACCATTGAGCATTGGTGTTGGCCGATCCTTTGTCGCTCATGTGCGAGAGGGCCTTTCCACCGCTCCGGGCCGCTGCGCCTCTGCCTTTCTCTGCCCCGCCTGAAACGCCCGTGACACTCATCAGCAGCAAATTGACAATTGCCAGAATTGTAATCCATCGCGATGACTTCATGACGTCCTCCGCTAGGCGTTTGCAGTCTCGCCACTCTCGATGACCGGCCTCTCATCAATCCCTGCCGTCAATGACCGGTCAATGGGAGTTAAATCAACCCTGTCGATGTTGTCTTTGAAGCAGCGCACCATGGCATTTAGAATGGCCATGATGGCGACACAGTTAATTGAGTTCACGGCGATGCCCTCCCTTGGGGTTTGGCGTTTCGTTTTCTTTGCTCGTCTCATGGCCCAAGCAAGGAAGCAACGCACATGCCAAAACGAAAATCACGTAACATCAGCTCCTTACGTGATGTCCAAGGACAGCGTCGGCAGGTAAAAAAGTTATCCGCGGGGAAGAAATTACTCGGCGCGGTAAAGTGCCAATTTCGCACTCAAAGTCTTGGGCGTGATGCCCAAAAGGCGGGCGGCTTGGGTTTTATTACCACTCGTCGCAGCGAGTGCGCGATCGATCGCTTGGCGCTCGGCCGCCGCCAATGAAAGCGGCTCACCCTCTGAGGAATCCGCTGCGGGTGCTGTCAGACAAAACTGCTGAAAATCCTGGGCCGTCAGAACTGGGCCGGAAGCGAGTACGGCCAACCGTTCCATCGCATTGCGCAGTTCGCGGACATTTCCCGGCCAAGGGTGAATTTGGAGCGCGTGACCGAAGTCTGATTCCCAGGGCAGTATCGGGCGCTGATATTTCTCGGCGAAGGATTCCAAGAAGTAGCGGGCCATGAGAGAAATGTCCTCGCCGCGTTCGCGGAGAGGGGGCAATTCGAGATGAAAGACGTTTAATCGATAAAACAAATCTTCCCGCAGTTTGCCTTCTTTAACGGCCATAGCGGGAGCCCGGTTCGTTGCCGCCACCACCCTGACAGAAACCGCGATGCTGCTGCTGCCGCCGACGCGACGCACCTTTCCTTCCTCCAACACGCGCAGAAATTTGGGCTGTACCTCCGGCGCCATCTCTGTCACTTCGTCGAGAAAGAGAGTCCCGCCGTCCGCTTGCTCGAAGCAACCCAAGTGACGCTCCGAAGCGTTGGTAAAAGCCCCTTTTTCGTGGCCGAATAATTCGCTCTCCATCAGCGTCGGCGATATTGCCGCGCAGTTGATGGGAAGAAATACTTCATCGCGCCGCGGCGACAGGTCGTGTAACGTCCGGGCGACCAACTCCTTGCCCGTGCCGCTTTCACCGCTCACCAGCACGGCGGCATCGGTCGGCGCTATCTGACTCAAACGCTGGTAGAGGTTACGCATGGGCGCGGACTTTCCGATGAGGGCACCATAGGAACCCAACGGGGATTCTAGCCTCTGGCGTAGCGCGCCCGCTTCGCGCGCCAGCGACACCTGCTTAAGTCCCTTTTCCAGAACGGCCCGCAACTTTTGCGGTTCCAGGGGTTTTGTCAAGTAATCATAGGCTCCCAGCTTCATCGCTTGGACGGCAGTCTCGATGGTTGCCTGGCCGGTGAGAAACACGACTGCGACCTGCTGCACTCGTTCGCGCAAGGCCTCGACGAATTCAAGGCCGCTCATGCCCGGCATCATGAGATCTGTGACGATTGCATGGGAAAGCTCTCGGTCGGCGATCGCCAGCGCGCTCTTTCCATCGGCAGCGGCAGAAGCGCTGTATCCCCAGCTTTCCAGAAGTGCGGTCAGCCCGTCGCGCGTGGCGGCATCGTCGTCGACCACCAGAATACGAAATCGGGGGCGAGCCATGATCAAAGCTCCTCCAGGGGAAGAACGATGCGAAACGTCGCGCCGCTGCCGGCGCCGTTGCGGTCATGGTACACCAGAGAACCCCCGTGCGACTCGACAATCAACTGGCTGAGCGGCAAGCCGATGCCGCTGCCCCCGGCCTTTGTGGTCTTGCCGAATTCGAAGAGGTCGGCGCGTCGTTCCGGCGGAACGCCGGGACCGCTATCGCTGATATCCAGAACGAGCCGAGCCCCGTCTTTGCGCGCGGTCACTTCGATCATACCGCCATCCGGTTGCGCCTCCATGGCGTTGCGCAATAGGTTATCAAAACTCTGGCGCAGGCGCACTGCGTCGCCTTGGATCGGCCAAGGAGCAGGCGGAAGGTTTTTGGTCAGCGTGATTTTCTGGGTAGCGCAGGAACAACTCACGGACTCCAAGCTGGTCGCAAGCACCTCGGAAACATCGATGGGTTTACGCTCCATCGTGACGGGGGCGGAGTAGTCGGTAAAGTCCCGCACTAGACGCTCTACCTGCCTGATACTCGTATCGAGAGATTCAATCGATCGTCGTGACTGGCCGTTACCGTCGTCGCTTGCTTGTATGCGGTTGCGCAGCAGTTCCAGGTGTATGGCGAGCGCGTTCATCGGGGTTCGGACCTCGTGGGCGAGGGCGCGCGCAGCGACGGCCAAGCGCTGCACCGGGGCTGGGACCCCTGTCGCGTGACGCTGCTTCATCACGAGACGGTCGATCAAATCCAAGCTTTTGCCAACCTCGTCGCGGCTCGCGTAAACCGGTCGGGCCTCGTAGGTGCCGGCTTCGGCTTGGCTCAGTGTCTCGCTGATGAGCCGAAAACGCCTTGTGTAAAGAGCGGTGGTCAAAAGGGCGCTGACCAACGCGACGATGCCGCCGAGAGCAAATAGAAGAATGAGCTGGCGCCAAATACCGGAGAGCATTTCGGTCCAGTGGGCAGGGTTGATCCAAAGGCGAAGCCCGCCGGGACCTCTAACACCCTGGGGCATTTGCAGCGGAACCCAAACATCGTAATAGAAATTCTTCCCCTGGTTTAGGGAGTCAATAGACGTCTCCCCACGCCTCATTTTCTCCATCACACTGGCTTCGGTGGAGCGCTCGTTTTTCTCGCCGCCGCGTGAGCTGTAGAGGACTTTCCCTTCCGCGTTGACGACCCACATGGCCTCGATACTGTTACCGCGGTCGATGAATGCCCGCATCAGGCCCCTGACCTCGGCCCGGCGCGACGGCCTGTGGACTCTCGGGGCAGGATTATTGCCGGGCAAGAGGTTACCGAGAAAATCCCAGAATGATGAAGTAGACCGACGCGGTTCAATGACGATAGCGCGTTCTCGCAGGCTGTCGGCCAGGGCAATTTCAACCTGACGGGCCATCAAAAGCGCTGTCTGGAGCGTTGCTTCAGTGGTAAGCCGCTGCGCAATCAGCCAAACCCCAGCGGCGAATATGCCGAAGACAACGAAAACAGTGCCTAGAAAAACGGCAATTTGTTGCTGGCGCAGGCTCATGTGCGTCAATAGGATAACAGATCAGTGCGCGCGGGCAAAGTTTACTTTCAAGGCAAAACCCCCAGCCCGTCTTGCACAGCGCCCCGTTTTTGTAGCATAGTAAGATCCATGCAAGGTGACCAGTTCAATCGCCAGCTGAAGGATCTACGGATCTCAGTGACGGACAGGTGCAATTTCCGCTGCACTTACTGCATGCCGCTGGACGAATACGAGTGGATCAACAAAAAAGAAATCCTTACGTTCGAAGAGATTACCCGATTGGCCCGCCTTTTCGTGCGTCTCGGAGTCGAGAAGATTCGACTGACGGGCGGTGAGCCGCTCGTGCGACAAAACCTCGATCAGCTCATCGCCAAGCTGTCGGTCATTGATGGTTTGAAGGATCTCTGCCTGACCACGAACGGTGCTCTCTTGGGCGAGAAAATCGAAGCGCTGAAAGCCGCGGGACTCAAGCGAGTGAACATCAGCGTAGACACCCTGGATGCAGAAAAGTTCAAGCGCATGACCAAGAGGGGTGATTTAGCGAAGGTCTTGCAAGGGATTTTCGCGGCTAAGAGCCATGGGCTTGATCCGATCAAGCTCAATGCCGTTGTCGAACGGGGTGTTAACGACGACGACATATTCGATCTTGTCGAGTTCGCCCGCGAGAACGGCTTCGCGATCCGCTTTATCGAATACATGGATGTGGGCAACTCGAATAACTGGACGTCCGAAAAACTTGTCTCGAAGAGAGAGATTGTGGAGAAAATCGGTTCCCGTTTTCCCCTCAGGGAAGTGGGTAGGGACAACGGCAGCGCTCCCTCCGTAGACTATGAGTTTGTTGACGGCCGAGGCGATATCGGGGTCATTGCCTCGGTTACCGAGCCGTTTTGCTCTAGCTGTACCCGCATGCGGATTACCGCCGATGGCAAGTTGGTCACTTGTCTTTTTTCCCAGGTCGGACATGACGTGAAAGCTCTATTACGCGGAGGGGCATCGGACGAAGACCTTTTGGATTTTATAACCGGCATCTGGAAAGGAAGAAAAGACCGATACTCTGCTGACCGGTTGGAGGCGCTCCAATCGTCCAACTACGACCCCAAGAGCCACAAGAAGATCGAAATGATCTCGCTAGGTGGCTAGGTCCCATCGCTCCTAAAACTACATGCGCCGCAGGGCCCGGATGCGTTCGTCAGTGGCCGGGTGCGTGGACAGAAACCCACCGCCGCTGTTCCCCTCGGCTCGCATTATCCAGCTCAGCGTATCGATCATAACGGCTTTAGAGTAGCCTGCCCGCCGTAGAATGGTGACGGCATGGCGGTCTGCTTCCAATTCCTGAGGTCGGCTGTAACTTGCGGCGATGACTGTGCCCGCTATGGGTGCGAAATTGGAGCTGCCAGGGAACACTCTTTCCAAAAGCGCCGCGCCAAGACTCAGACCGGCTCCGAGAAGCTGCAACTTTGCCGGATGCCCCAAATCGTCGTGGGCGATTTCATGAGCCAGGACGCCTCTGAACCGTCCGTCATTAGCCTTGTCAAGCAGGCCAGTGGTTATCAAGAACTGACCTCCGCCTGCGCTGCCGGCGTTAATGCTTGGGTCGGCAACGATTTTGACCCTTATCTCGCTGAGTTGCACAGAACCATTGGTC
>JBFJTQ010000195.1:0-5745 GCA_041625275.1 Binatia bacterium
CGCCCCAGTACCTCGCCGACCTCGTGTCGTGGGGCGCCATTGGCGCACGCACCACCGAGAGCCAGGTTCACCGTGAACTGGCCTCTGGCCTTTCTTGCCCCGTCGGTTTTAAGAACGGCACCGATGGCAATGTCCGTATCGCACTCGATGCCATCCGGGCGGCACAGGCGCCGCATCACTTCTTGTCAGTCACCAAGGGCGGCCACTCCGCTATCGTTTCGACGACCGGCAATGAGGACTGCCATATCATCTTGCGCGGCGGCAAGCGGCCCAATTACGATGCAGCCACCGTGGATTTGGCAGCGAAGAACCTCGCTGAAGCGGCCATTCCGGCGCGCATCATGATCGATTTCAGCCATGGTAACAGCGGTAAAGATCCCCAAAGACAAGTAGCTGTTGCCCATGACGTAGCAAGTCAGATCGCCGGCGGCAATAGTCGAATTTTCGGTGTCATGGTTGAAGGTCACCTGAAGTCGGGCCGGCAGGATTTGCTCCCCGGCAAGGAGTTGGTTTACGGGCTGAGCATTACCGACCCCTGCATCGGTTGGGAGGAAACCCGCGACATGTTGGATTTTCTCGCGGATGCGGTTCGAATGCGCCGCCTCAAGGCGGCGGCCGAATCCGAGGTCGAATAGAGCCAACGACAGGAAGAACGGCGACGCGACACTTCCCGTTGCCTGCTCCGCGGCGACTTCCGGAATCTGCCCGCCTAACTTTCCCTGCCCTTTTTTGGTTTTGCGCGGCTCTAGTGCCGTGCCTCATTGCACCCGTGGATGGGACCATAAGCCCGTTGATTGACTCCCTGCCTCCCTTCGTTCCGAATTCCGCAGTCGAAAGTTTCTTAAGGAGCCCGGCGTGAACCTTCCGTCGCGAAGACAATAGGCCGCTGCCTCTGAGCGGACAAACATGGCCGGTGCATAAAGTAACAACCTCAAACCCAGGGCGACGGCTTGTCAACTCGCAACAACGACTGCGGAATTGTGCGCTTGGGTGTCTTCGCCACTCCAGACTCACCCCAGGATGGCGTACGCCGCATCCGCAACTGCGAAATCCGGGTTCATCACAGGCGCACAATTCCATTTCTTTCCGCCGATTACTGTCGCACCCAATTGGTGGTGGTTAGTGGCCTCCTGGAGCCATTGCATTCGCGGGAGTATCATCGGCTTACCCCGGCATCTCGCCGACCCTGGCGTCGGACCTGAGACCTGCGCCGCCTGCGCGTTTCTCTCGCGCCGTCGGGCGCTCTCGGCTGCGAGGTAGCATTTTTCAAACCTGGTCTCTTGCTCCCTGAGACGGCCTGTTTTATACGAGAGTTTTTACCGTGCGAAGAGTCACCCGGGTTTCAGGGCGTACAGTTGATGGATGCACCAGAGCGTAAAATGGACAAAGACTCGATCCGTGATGGGTCGCGGGTTATTGAAAGTGGAGCGGGGTTTGCCGCGAGCGCGAAGGACTTGACCAAGTCTTTGACCCCAGCGGCCTTCGGCTATGGAGCTACGGCATGGCTATTCGCCGTGACCGGCCCGTTCCTCATTTACGTCAATGCGGCGAAGCAAGGGAATCTCTCCGTAGTGGAACTCAACACGTGGATATTTGGAGGTTACTTCTTCTGCGGCCTCCTTACTGTGCTGCTGAGCCTTTACTATCGCCAACCATTGCTCGCGGCAATCACGATCCCGGGTGGAGTGCTGGTTGGCACGGCGCTGACCCATTTATCCTTTCAAGAAATTATAGGGGCTTATTTTTCCACCGGGGTGTTGATAATGTTGCTGGGCGTCACGGGAGCCGTTAAGAAAGGCATGGAGTGGATGCCCATGCCCATCACCATGGCCATGGTGGCGGGAGTGTTGCTCCCGTTTGGCATGGGAATCGTTACCTCGCTGCAGCAAACCCCCATGCTGTCGACTGCAACTCTCGTCGCTTTCATCAGCGTATCGCTTGTAACGCCCTTGGCGAAAAAGTTTCCTCCGGTCCTGGCCGCCATTGTGGTCGGACTGGTCGCCACGGCGGTCATCGGCGATGCCAACTGGCAGCTACTGACCTTCCAAGTAGCCGACCCTAGGATGATTGCTCCGACATTCACATGGTCGGCCTCGATGGAACTCGTCATTCCCCTCGCTTTGACGGTGGTCGCAGTTCAGAACGCCCAGGGCATCGCCATTCTCCATAATATGGGGTACCAGCCGCCTTTTAACGCCGTGACACTCATCTGCGGCATAGGCTCGATCATTGTAGCCCCGTTCGGCAGTCAGTCCGTCTGTTTGGCTGGACCCATGACCGGCATCGTGACGAATCCGCGTGTAGGACCTCGGCAAGCCCGTTTTGCCGCCGGGATCGTCACGGGGTTGCTCTGGATGGCCTTCGGTCTACTGTCCCCGATGGCCACAGCCATCAGTCAGATCCTGCCCTCTTCCCTAGTCGCCTTGTTAGCCGGCCTCGCGCTTTTAGAAGTTCTCGCCAGGTGTTTCGCAGCCGCCTTCGGCGAAAATTTTCGTTTAGGCGCTCTCCTCACCTTCATCATCACCATTTCGGGTGTCCGGCTGCTCAACATTGGGGCGCCGTTCTGGGGGCTGGTCGGAGGGATCGTCGTATCGGTTCTATTGGAGCGAGAAGACTTCAGAAATAAGATAGCGTCGCAGTCAGCGTAAATCTTGACGCCACCGTTGATCTTAATACCTACGGCGCCCGAAATGTAAACCGGCTGTCGGAGGGTTCCAGAGCCCTTTCGGCCAAGGTATAGGAATTGGGATTCGTGGGGAGGTGGCGGCGTTAGCGCAAAAGTCTCCGAAGATTATCGGCCTCCCGATGGAAGACCGCTTTCACCAAATTAGGATAACGTTCTTCCGACGGCTGCGTGCTCCAATCGGCCGAGGGCATAAAGAAAAGGGCCGCCCATCCAACAATGCTATGGGTCTGGTAGTTAACCAAGAGCGTTTTCTTCTCCTGATGTTCCTTCGTTCCCGGTGAATAGAGAACAAAAGTCACTCGATGTTCTGATTTGCATACCTGAGGAATAAGTCCGACACTTCCCATGGTCAGCACTTGTCCCGCCAACCCCAAGGGACAAGCCTGATAGGGATCAGTATCGGTTTGAAAAAAGGAAGTCAAAATCAGATCGGCGCGGGAGAGCCGGTCCAAATATTGCACCTCTTTGAAGAGGCCCGTTTTCTGCAATGCGGCCATAAATCTTTCCAGCTCGTAGGACTGCGCACGGTCCGTTAATTCGACACCAAGAACAAGCTCTTGAAACATCGCTTTACTTTTCTCACTTTCCTGGAGGGGTAAATAGTCGCTTGAAAATCTGTAGGCGACGCAGCCCGATAACACGAAAATGCTCGTGATCAGTGAAACGCGTACGCCGGCTTTCCCTATATCCCAGCAACGTGCCGCCATATTGGCCCCTCCTCGATCACTACTCGAACGCCGATACCCGGTCAAGTGGAAAGCGGCTTAGCAAACGTAACTGCCAAGGCGAACCGCAGCTTTACCGGTCAGTACCGTTTCGTATTCGTTTTCGTCGAATCGGGGAAGGTTGGGGGGTCAATCAACGCGCCGGCCCGAAAGTATGCTGTCATGCGATGTTTTTTCGGACCAACCCGGGAAGCGCGGATTCTGACAGCGCGCCTAGCCTTCGGCTGGACCTTCGCCCTTTGGGCTATGAACAAAAGCCCGCCGCCAGCAGGGAGGCCAATCAACGTCGCTTTTTACTTCCGTAGCCAAAGGACCAACTGCCCCGCGCGCGCCTACCACCGAACACGGGCGGCGGGTTATCGTCGAGCAAGCGCGTGAATTCGTAAGCGAATCCATCCAGCTTTACACGCGGAATCTTCTGGCCAATGAAGCGTTCAATGGCGGCGATTTCCTGCACATCTTCGCCGGTCATGATGGTAAAGGCGTCGCCGACTTTTAGGGCGCGACCGGTTCTGCCGATGCGATGGACATAGTCCTCGGGGTGATGCGGCACGTCGAAGTTAATCACGTGACTGATCTGCTCGATATCGATTCCTCGAGCCGCGATGTCGGTCGCAACCATGACTTCGTAGCGGCCGTTTCGGAAACCGTTTAGCGCCTGTTCTCTCTCCCGCTGAGTGCGGTTGGAGTGCAGTACCGCAACGGAGTGGTTTAGCTGATGAAGCCTGCGCGCAACACGATCGGCGCCATGTTTGGTGCGACAAAAAACCAGCACCTGGTCGTAGTCAGTGCGCTTGAGAAGCTCCTCCAAAAGTTCCTGTTTTTGGTCGCTCGCCACCGGATAGAGAGCGTGTGTCACAGTTTCGGCGGGGGCCCGGCGCTGACCGATTTCGATGCTTTCAGGGTCACGCAGCGCCCATCTGCACAGTTGCTCGATCTCCGGCGGGATCGTCGCAGAGAACAACATCGTCTGGCGTGCTGAGGGGCAACGCTCGACAATGCGGCGCACATCGGGCAGGAAGCCCATGTCGAGCATTCGATCGGCCTCATCCAGCACGAGAATTTCGATTCGGTTGAGCCGCACCATTCCCCGCTGCATCTGGTCAAGCAAACGACCAGGCGTTGCCACGAGGATGTCCAGCCCGCGGCGCAACGCCTGGTCTTGGCGGCCGTATCCTGTCCCGCCAAACAGGACCGCCGTGCGCAAATCGGTGAAGCGAGCATAATCATGGATGGCGGTTTCCACCTGAGCTGCAAGCTCCCGCGTGGGTTCAAGAACCAGAGCGCGTAAAGCCCCGTGTTGGTTAAGGCGGGAGATAATGGGTAATGCGAACGCGGCCGTTTTGCCCGTTCCTGTCTGGGCGGAGCCGACAAGGTCTCGCCCCGACATGATGATCGGGATGGCGCGAAGCTGGATCGGGGTCGGTTCGGTATAGCCCGCCGAACGAACGCCTTCTAACGCTTTAGGGGTTAGACCGAGCTTGGAGAATGGCATATCAACTACTTATAAGCACGACGGTGCCGGCTTCACAAGCTGCCGGCGTCCAGTTGACTTTTGGCGCCTCGCGCCGCTTGCAACGGACCAAAGACTCGTCTATCCTTTCAGTCCCTCAAGCTGGCGCAAAGCATTCACCAGCAATCGCACCGCCTTCCTCGGATCGTGTTTGCGGGGAATGTGAACAAAACCAAACCGGGCGGGTCGGCGCCGCTGTTTCAAGAAGTCAAGAATGACGTACATGGAGTAGTTGCAAACATAGTCACCGGCATCTTTAGACAACCTCGCGCGCGAGCCTAGCTCTAACGGGAGAGTCGTGGAAAGCCGTCGGGCACCGCCACGGACTATCGGCCTCGCTCTTTCCCTCTTGGTGGTTCGCCTGCCGTTGGCCGCGCGGGTTTCAATTCTCAAAAGCGAGCCCCGTGAGCATTGACCCAAACCAAGGATGACGTTTGGCTTGAAGTCGATGATGGCCTTGATGAATTGGCTGCGGTGGAATCTAACGGGGAACACGATGCGTTTGAGCCGCGGTGACCTCGGGAGATGGCGGACGATGGTTTCCGTTACATTATTTTGAAAATGGCGATAAGGACCGAACCCGTAGACGAGGATACGCGTTGGACCTAGCAATGTTTGAGATGCCCCCTTTGCGGCCACAATCAGCTCCGGTAACGCCCCGTGGTGTTTCTCCCGCAAACGATCACGGCGAGGCAACGATCTTAACAGCCAACCATACCGCCTGGGAATCCGTGCGCTGGACGCGATGCTTGACATGGCAAGGGATGGTCACAAAATCGCCTTCTTTCAACTCCACCAACTCACCATCTTCGAATTCCAAC
>JBFJTQ010000196.1:0-5726 GCA_041625275.1 Binatia bacterium
AAGCGAATCGTTTGTTGCGCGCCGGCAGCGGTGGGCCACGAGAGAACGACCAAAAAAAACATACGCAAAACGATCATGATTAGTCGATTCATGGGAACTCCTCCATTAGCCGCAGATGGCGGCCTAAAAGTGAATCCAAGAACCTGATGTTGAGCGGGAAGCAGGGTGGCGGGATTTAACATCACTGCCCGTACCGTTGTCAAGTGGCTACAGCAGCGAAAAACGGCCTTTGGCCTGATTGGATTATCGGGATCACCGGTTCATCGTACGCGCCTGGTTAAGAATGCTCTCTGCTCTGGTAAGGTTGAAAACTCCACAGGTGCAGAAGCGGGCCATGTACTGAGCGGCTTGTTTCGGAGTTCTACGGTTTTCCTTGACCCAATCGAACATCTTTTTGGCAAAGTTCGACGAGACCATTCCGTGCCCGCACATCGTGCTGAGCTCGAGAACATTGGCATCAGGGAGCTTGTCTACTCGACCTCGAAAACCGATGGAGTATTCCACACTGTGGCGGGTAATTCCGGTATCCTCGCAGCAGCGCCGCGCCTCGTCGATCGGCGCGCTGATATTGATCGAAACCCCGATATTCGCCACTTTGAGATCATCAACGAAGCGTACCATTGCCTCGTAGTTGTCGAATACGGTGGCAACCGTCGTGTGGCCTTCGATTCCGGCGATCACCCGGTCCGGAGCGGAAAGGCTATGGCGCTTCCAGTGAGCAATGGGGTTCAGATCCTGGCGCGCCCGAAGCATTCCTCCCTTGGTCGCGTCGCCGATGTTGACGGGATTGTGCTTCATGGCGAGACGGAGGAAGGCGCGGTATTTCTCAACGAGATTGTCGTCATTGACGTCGCGGCTCGCCATGGCGAAGACGATGTAGTCGTCGCGAACAGGCCTAGGGTTCGGGAGGCGTTCGAAGGCGTAGTGATCGCTGTAGCGGTGCAACGTGTTGGTCACGTTATCACTCCATGGCGGCGGCAGGCGTTTCCGGGCCGCTACGAGTGACGCGCCCGAGACCCAAGTTGGTTTTTCCCCGGTACGTGGGAAAGCCTTCTTCTTCCAAAATATGTCCCAAAGGATCGCTACCATCAGCCGCGCAGCGCGTGGAGACCCCCACGCTGATGACTGTGTCTACTTCCCGGGACATCTCCCTGAGCCTTCTAAGCACCGCAGGCACCTGTTCCAGACGGGTCTTGATCTCGACGATCGCCGAAAGGATCCTTTCATTAAGGATATCTTCACGGATCAACCCCCGGGTGACATCTGTCATGAGCGAGGTCACAGGGTTATTCTGCTCAAAGTCGATCTCCAGGTCGGCCAGCGCTTGGGTGACCTGCTGGATGTCGCGGAAGCGAGCCGCGATCCCGGGGCGACCGAATTCGATGACGAATCCCGCCTCGCCCTGTTTCACTCTATTCGTGACATCGTTGGTCTTGACTTCGGCGGTTCCGCGTCCATGGATGCCGGTGGACTCGTGGGGAACTTGAGGGTCCGAGAAGGCGCGCCGTACGATTCGGGGCCATGTGAGTTCCTGCGGGACGATGGCATCGGTCGGGCAGATATCCGGCTCCGGGTCAAAGCGGAAACGGAATATATTGGCGATTTTCCTGATGGCCCGGACCATGACGGGATTCAAATGCTCCTTCGACATGCTCCGGTAGCAAGTAAAGCATTCGACACATGCGTCCTCGTTGACCTTGGCCCTGCCGAGGTCCGGATCGATGTAAATGGCTCCCACCGGGCAGATCGGCAAGCAATTAGCACACGCGACGCACTTGTGAGGATCGATTTTCATGGCTCCCGTTTTTCGCCATGAGAAGCGGTCTCGATCAAATAGGCTTCGGCAGCGCCGAGCCCGGCGCCGATGGGCACATTCAGGCCGAAGCTATTCAGAGCCATTTCGACGCCAGCGAGGCCGCCTAAGAGTTCCATCTCGTTCAAACTTCCCAGGTGGCCGATGCGGAAAATCTTGCCCTTCACCTTTCCCAAGCCGATTCCCAACGATAAATCCAAAGTCTTTTGCGCGTGCGCGATAAAAGCGTCGGAATCGAATCCTTCGGGCATTCGTACTGCGGTTAAGGTGTTGGAGTATTCTTCGGGGTTCGAGGCGAGCAGTTGCAGAGTCATCGCCCGCACGGCGCGGCGGCAAGCCTCCGCGAGGCGGGCGTGGCGGCGGAACACTTCGGGCAATGTCTCTTCGGCCAGGATCGCCAGGCTTTCTTTGAGACCGAAGACCAAAGCCGTCGCGGGAGTATAGGGAAATTCCCCCCGGGCGTTGCGCGCAAGGACGGGCGCCCAATCCCAAAAGGAACGAGGACACTTGGCGCTCTTGTTGGCCTTTAGGGCTTTGTTGCTGACGGCGAGAATGGCCATACCCGGCGGCAACATCAAGCCTTTCTGAGGGCCGGTAAGGGCGACATCGACACTCCACTCGTCGAAGCGAAAGTCGATGGAGGCCAGAGAACTTACCACGTCGACCAAAAGCAGGGCGGGATGCCCGATGCGGTCCATGGCCTGACGAATCGCAGCGATGTTGCTGGTCACGCCGGTAGAAGTTTCATTGTGCACGACCAGAACGGCCCTGAGTTGGTGGCTTCTATCGGCCGCAAGTCGCGCTCCGACTTGGTCGGCTGAGATACCATCGCCGTAAGGGAACTCAAGCTTGTCGATCTCAACGGCATGGGCGGCAGCCGTCTGGCAAAAGAGCGTACTGAAATGTCCGTTCACACAGCCCAGCACCCGGTCACCAGGTGAGAGGGTGTTAACGATGCAAGCCTCCCATGCGCCCGTTCCGGAGCCTGGGAAGAGAAGAATGTGGCCGCGCGAGGTCTGGAAGACGGTCTTGAGTCCTTCCAGGACTTCCCCCAGCAAAGAGGCAAACTTGGGTCCCCGGTGATCGATCAGAGATTGAGACATCGCCCGCACAACCCTCTCTGGGACCAGGGTCGGGCCGGGAATCTGGAGAAACGGGCGGCCGGGGGTATATTTTCCTTTCGCAGCCAGCTTCAGACCTCAACTAAAAACGTTTAAATGGCTATGTCCCTCGCAACTCGGCGAAACCCTATCTCTGGCAATTGGGCAAGTCAAGCTGGACGGAAAGCCACGGCTAACAGGATGCGCAGACGCGAGCAGGTTCCTGAGGGTAGTCCTTACTCGGCCGGCCGGATGCGGCAAAGATAGGAGCGGTGAGGGAGAGAACCGCTGATGGGATCGGCAAGCTCAGTGCCGATGAGCATAGCGGCATTGGCGCCGTCGGAATCGTAGGGATTGTAGCCCGGGAGTTCGAGCTGCCTGCATCCCTGCCACCAACCATGTTGGCAGCAAACGACACCGGGTAAGATGTTCTTGGTCACGCGGGCTTTGATTTTGATGCCACCGTGCGGCGTTTCGACGTAGATCCATTCTTTGTCTTTAATGCCATAAAGGAGCGCGGTTTCCGGGTGAATCTCGGCGCAAGGCTCGGGCGCAGCTTTGCGCAGAGTGGGCAGCGCGCGTTGCTGGCTGTGGATGAAGGTCGTGAACTTGGCGTTGGTGAGCGGCAAAGGAAACTCCGACGCGATGTCCGGCCGGCTTACGGGACTGATCGCCGGCTCCACGTACTCCGGCATGGGCGGAAGCCCATGAGCGGCAAAGGTGTGGCAATAAAGTTCGACTCTCTTCGATGGCGTGCCAAACCCGCGAGCAACCCCATTGTTCTTCATCGCGAACTTTTCATACTTGGGCGAAGCGGGCAGTGAAATGCCTCCCGCTGAGTTCTTGAGTTGCTCCAGCGTCATCCCCGTTGGCTCCAGCTCATAGGCGAAGCCGGCTTCAATTTCGCCGTTCCAGAATTGCTCACCGAAACCCATGCGCTTTGCCAGCTCAAAGATAATCCAGGTATCGGAGCGCCGCTCCGCCAACGGTTCTACGGCCGCAGGACGGTATTGAAGGTGGGTCTTCCCGGCCGGGCGATGCTCGAAGGCCGTCGTGAGAGTCGACGTTTCGAGAAAACTAGCGGCCGGCAAGACATAGTCACATAGTTCGGCCGTGGGGGTCATAAAGAGTTCCGTGGCGACGCTGAATTCCAGAGCCGTCAGCCCTTGCCGTCCTCGCCGCGGGTCGGCGTTGGACATGATCAGGTTTGAGCCGAAGTTTACAAGCGCCTTGACGGGATACGGACGACCCTCAAGTGTGGCCGTGACAATATCATAAGCCGCGCAATTTCCCGGCTTCGCGGGCGGGCCGAGGGGTTTTTGCTCCCTACCAATGCGTTGGGCCGCCATTTCCTTCGACAAGAATTCCTTTCCACCCACGTCGTTGACCGACGCCTTGGGGAAGTTGACGTTGCCGCCCTTCCGATCGAAGTCCCCCAGCAGCGCATACAAAGAGGCGATAGCACGGCTGGTCTGCGTCGCGTTGGTGTGCTGGCCAAGACCATTCCACATGTACATGCTGACGGGCCGATTGTGAGCGAGTAACACGGCCGTTCGCCATACTTTTTCTGCCGGCACACGGGTGATCTTCTCTGATTGTTCCGGAGCGAACGCCGAGGCGATTTCGCCGAGTCGCTGAAAAACCGGCATACACGGAATCTCACGACCCTCTTTGCTGCGCAGATATCGCGTGCCGAAGAGAGAAGGCTGCACGCCATCGCGATCGAAAGCGCCGTGGGTTGGATCGTAGACGAGGGGCTGATCTTTGATCTCGTCCCAAGCCAGAAAACGCTCGATACTTCCCCCGGAATCAAGATCGGCTTCGGTGACCAGTTGACCGGTCTCGAGATGCAAAAGAAACGGGCCGTTGGTCCACTGGCGCGAGAACGCGGCGTCGAACCAACTCTCCTCCATGAAACAATGAATGAGCGACAACGCGAGCGCGCCGTCAGTCCCGGGTCGAGGCTGAAGCAGTATGTCTGCGTTGCTGCCAATTCCCGCGCGTCGCGGATCAATAACGATGGTTTTCATTCCCCGAGCGCGAGCGGCGACGATATCGTGAGCCAGGATGAGCGACGTGGCGCTCGGATTATGGCCCCACAGGAGAAATGTCTGACTGTGAGCAAGATCGGGTGTCGGCAGGTTAGAGCCGAAGGTGTAGCTGAACGCGGTGTCCTTATGCCAGTTGCAGACATGCGTGGTCGACACCCAGTTCGGGCTGCCGTAGAGATAGAGAAACCGACCGAGCCAACGTTCCACGTCATCCACTGACGTTCCGCTCCTGGTCCCTTTTGCCAGGGCCAGGCTCTTGGCTCCGTATTGCTCGCGAATTGCAAGCAATCGCTGCGCGATATCGGTCAGCGCCTCATCCCAGCTAACACGCTGCCACCCTGGGTCCGGGTCGCCTTTGGGACGGGTGCGCTTCAAAGGGTAGTTTAGACGGTCGGGGTGGTAGACCAGTTCAGGGGCGGCTTTTCCCTTGATGCACATGACGCCGCCATTGGGATGGTCGTGGTCGGGATCCAGGCGAGTGACGCGGCCATTTTCCACGGTTGCAACGGTCGCGCAGTGTGCCGTGCACAGGGCACAGTAGCCGCGCACGGACTCCTTATAAGGCGTCGATTCAGCGGTATTCGGCATGATCAACTAAATGTCACAGGCGCTTCCAGCCTTACTCTTCGTTCCAACGGTTCCAGTCGTTCAAATAGTTCAAGGCGTGGCGAACTCCGAGACAAAAGAACTTTCTAATCCAGTTCCGGGCGATTCGGTTTGCCGACGAAGCCGCGCCCGAAGCCGGCCTCATGGGCGGCTTCG
>JBFJTQ010000197.1:0-5685 GCA_041625275.1 Binatia bacterium
GTCCTGGGACAATCTCAAACGCAACCTGCTATGGCCCAGCATCAGCTCTCTGGCATTTGCGCTCGTTCTCTTCATCTGGAAGATCAGAGATTTTCTCCCGCTTCTCGGTTTCACTCTGCTGGCATTCGTGGTGTTTACGATCGCGTACGACACCGCGCTTGCATTGCGCGCTCGTCGGCGCATTGCCGGCGAAGGCATTTTCAGCGGGCTTCTCACGTTAACCCGACGCAATCAACGGCGCTATGGCGGGTTTGTGGTCCATCTCGGCGTTGTGCTCATCATCCTGGGCATCGCCGGCTCGATGTCTTACAGCGTGGAGAAGGAAGCCACCATGGGGCTAAAGGAGCGGTTGTCCATTGCGGATTACACGGTGCAATTCGAAGGCTTGAGAAGCTCCCAGCAACCCACACACCGCCGTGTTGAAGGTCTGTTTCAGGTTACGAAGTCGGGAAGGGATGTGGGATTAGTGACGCCCTCTCTCAAGTTCTTTCCCATACAGCAGGCGCCCATCGGGCGCGCCGTTTACCGCAGCAGCATCGACGAGGATATCTATCTGATCCTCTCGGGCTTTAGCGAAGTGAACAAGAATGAGGCAACCGTAAAAATCATGGTGCGCCCGCTCGTAGTCTGGATGTGGATCGGCGGTTTTGTGATAGTATTGGGGACCATCATCTCAATTTTGCCTATGGGGAAAGTATCTACGGCGGAGGAAGCCTAAGATGCCCTGGCGACGGGTACTCATAACCCTTATCATCATCGCGCCGCTTCTATGGCTGTTCGCGTTCGGCTTCACGCGCGATACGAAATACATCAATTCGCCTCTGCTGGCCAAGCCCGCGACTCCGTTTACGGTGACGCTGTTCGACGGACAGAAGTTGACCCTGGAAGACTTGCGCGGAAAAGCGGTGTTTCTCAATTTCTGGTCCTCATGGTGTCCGCCCTGCCGCGCCGAGGCTCCGGATTTGGAAGCGGCTTGGCAGAGGGTGAAAGACAAAGACGTGGTTTTTCTCGGCGTGGCGATCCAAGACACGGAAAAGAACGCCCTTGATTTCATCAAGGAATTTAACGTGACTTACCCTAACGGCCGCGATGCGTCGGGAAAGATTTCCATCGACTACGGAGTCTGGGGCATTCCTGAAAGCTTCTTCATCGACCCCCAGGGGCGCATTACTTACAAGCATGTCGGCGGTATTCGGGCCGCCCTAGTCACCGCCAAGTTGGAAGAAGCCTTGAAAGGCATCATGAGCGCCAAGGAAGGCAAAGGGGACTACCAGTCCATTCGATAAACAATATGTTTTCTCGCATCATCCTCTTAGCGATCCTATTCATTGCGAATCCCGTTTTTTCCGCAGAGCCGCCGGATTTAGAGGAGCAGACTCGAGCGATTGCCGCGGAACTCCGCTGTGTCGTCTGCCAAAATCTCTCCGTCGCCGACTCCCCGTCCGAGATGGCCCAGCAGATGCGAGCCATCGTCCGCGAGCAGCTCCAGGCTGGAAAGACACCTCAGGAGGTCAGGGACTTTTTCGTCTCCAAGTATGGGGAATGGGTCCTCCTGGCTCCGAAGACAGAGGGGTTCAGCCTTCTGGTTTGGGTGCTCCCATTTGTGGTTCTCATTGCCGGGCTCATTCTTGGCATTTGGCTCATACGCAGTTGGGCAACGCGGGAAGGCGCCGCCGAGAAAATCGACATCGACCCCGGTATAGCGTCGCGTTTCCGCAGTGAATTGACCGCTGACAAATTGACCCGACCCGACCCGGAAGATACGAGCGCGCGGGCTCAACTCCTCCGCGAGGGCATGCGGTATATCGAAGAGATCAAAGAACTCGAGTTCGATTTCCAATCCGGGAAGCTCGGGGAAGCGGACTACACGGCGCTTCGCCAGGAGACCGAAACCAAGGCCGCAGCCGTTCTCAAGCAGTTGGATGCTCTGCCCGCAGAGCGTCCGGCCAAAGCCCCTCCAAAGAAGCCGGCTCCTTCCCGGGCCGCAGAGAAAACGGACGAACGCCGGCGCTCAGTGCGACAGTGGCAACTTGTGGGCGGTGCGGCTTTCCTGCTGATTTTCGGCATCAGTGTTGGCGTGTTTCTCACCCAGTCCGTGCGACCGCGCGCCGGTGAGGAGGATTCCATCACCGGGGGATTTTTGACGGGAACCACCCCGGCGGATGGCGACGTTCAGTCGCTGCTGAACGAGGGCAAGGCCGCCTTTAACAAAGAGGAATGGCCGCGAGCAATCCAGGCTTTTAAGAAAACCCTCGCTGCCGACCCCAGCAATCCGGAAGCTCACGCTCACATGGCTTACATTCTCCTCCAAGCAGGCCATGCCGACGGCGCGTTGTTGGCGTTCGACAAGGCTTTGGCGGCAGCGCCCAATTATGGCATGGCGCTGTGGGGCAAAGGCATGACTCTTTACCAGAGCAAGCAGGATTACGCGGCAGCACGACAGGTATTCGAGAAATTATTGCAAGTGACTCCCGCCGGTCAAGGGCGGGCGGAAGTCGAGAAAGTGCTGGCGGAAATACCGCTGTCCGACAAGTCTCCTCCGCCTCAGAAAACCACGGCAACAGGAAAAGATACTTCTGCACCACCTTCAGCCGGGCAAATTTCGGGCAAGATATCGATTGATCCCAAGATTAAGGGCAAGATCGACAGCCAGGCCACGTTATTCATCATTGCCTACGGTGCGGGAAGCACGGCGGGAGCCCCCGTCGCCGTGGCAAAAATTGACCGCCCCGTATTTCCCCTCTCCTACACGCTGGGGAGCGAAAACAGTATGATGCAGGGCGCGCCCCTTCCGGATAAAGTCAGCATCACGGTCCGGCTGGACAAGGATGGCAATGGCTCGACGCGGGAACCCGGGGATTTGCTCGGAGAGTACAAGAAAAACCCCGCCGCCTCCGGCGCGACAAACGTCGATATCGTCCTCGATCAAGTCGCGAAGTAAAGCGCAACCAAGAACGCGTAAGCGCTCACGCACGCGGCGTGCGGCACAACGCAAGGAGAGTTTGTGCCATGCGCCACGTGCTTTGCGATGCCCGGATTAGGGCACGAGTACCTTCTTCATGCGAGCCACAAATTCCGGCTCGATTTTGAAAAGCCCCTGAACCACGCTCTCGATCTCTTCACCCGGGACCGGCTCGATTTCCAAATTCGCCTTCTTGGCTTCCGCCAGAAACTCAGGGTCCTTGAGCGTCGCGTCAAATGCTTTGCGCAATAACTGGACTCTACCTTTGGGGGTCCCCGGAGGCAGAATATAAAGCCGCGTCATGACGGCAGTATCGTGCACCGCATGCTTGATGAGGCGGCGGGCCTCTTCCGTTTTGGCCAATTGGATGGCTAATGGCACATTCTCCAGATCAGGATGTTTCTTCGGCATCGCCTGAATGAGAACTTTCACATTGCCCGACTCGATGCCCTTGCGCCAGGTCACTTTTACGGACTCCCAAGCCCAGCAACCGCCTGCCAGCTCTCCGCTCTCGGCGGCCAGGCGGATGTCCGATGTACCCTTGTATCCATCGATGACTTTAATCGGCAATTTCACCGCCGCCTCCATCGTTCGCGCCACATCCGAAGCGGTTCCCCCGGGGCCCACTCCGCCCAGTTTTATCGGTTCTTTGGAGGCAAACCACTCCTCCACGCTGTTGACCCCGCTGGCCTTTGTCAGCGAGCATACTGGATGATCGGTCCCGGGCGCGCTGAGATACTCAAACTTCCTGCCGTCGAATTCGATTCCCCGCGCCCCCATGATTTGCTGCATGATGAGCCCGCCGATATTGTTGCCGATGATCAAACCATCCGGCTTGGCTTGCTTGTACATGAAATTCGCGTGGATAATCCCGCCCGCGCCCGTCATGTTCTCCACGACGATGGTGGGGTTGCCGGGAATATGCTTGCCGAGATGCCGTCCGATGGCGCGAGAATAGGTGTCGAATCCCCCACCGGGTGAGAACGCAACAATGAGCCGGAGCGTCTTGCCGCTGAAGAATTGTTCGTCACCGGCAGCATGCGCGCCCGCCGCAGCGGCGAAAAGGACGACAATAGAAACCAATGAAAAAAGCGTTTTTCTCAACATGGGGCCTCCTTCTGCGTTTTAACTCACTTCGCGTTCCTAGCTCGTGGCACATAGCACGTGGAGCCAGACGCATGCCATCGATCCATCTCTTGCAGCTTGCTTCGTGTTTTGTCCAGCTTATCCGACCCGTCCTCCGCCCGGATTAGACCATCCGGGTTGGAAACCCTTGAAAGCTATTTTCCTACGAGGATCCAAATCTACGAAAAATCGCATCCGTTTTGGCCGCCATGATGAAATCGTTCTTATGAATATCTCGAATCTTATGCGTCCACCATGTCACGGCCACACGTCCCCACTCGACCGTGAGTCGCGGATGATGACCTTCCGCCTCGGCGGCCTCGCCGACGGCATCGGTAAACGCCATGGCATCCTTGAAGTCCTTGAGAAGGAAGATGCGGTTTAATTTACGTATGTTGTCTTCCGTAATAATCTCCCAATCAGGCACCTTGGGGCGGAATTGAGCGATTTCTTCGGGCGTGACGGGCGGCGCCCCGACACGGCAGGCTTCGCATTTCTGTTCGGTTAATTCTTCCATGACATACTTTACCTTTGCCCCGGTTATTCTTCGTAAAACTCGTGACCAAGGGGGTCGGGAGTCTTATACCCAGGACTCCCGACCCCTTGTGACCACTTCGAGACGGATGCGAGATTGCACAGAGCACTGTGACGCTCAAAAGCACCTGGCTGGAAGAGCAGGCAAAGGGCCCGAGGTTTCGAGAATCCCCCTCTTTCCCCCTTTGTCAAAGGGGGATGAAAGGGGGATTTGTGGATTTCTTTTCGGGCTGTGCGTCTTGGTGCGATAAGATTTCTTGAAGTAGTTTTGTCAAACATTCAGTACCCCAGTGCGTATGCCTCTCTTCTTGGATCCGCGCCTGCCATCAAGCTCCCGCTTTCCCGATCCCGCAGGATCACCTTGGCGCTGCCGAAGGACCAGCGATCGACCAGGGAGACCTTGTGGCCCTTGCGGCCCAGGGAGTCGATGACTTCACCGTCGAACCCCTCTTCCAAACGCAATTCTTCGGGCAGCTTGTCGCGCGGCGGCGTGCCCGGCTGGTGACTCCAGCGCGGGGCTTCGACCGCTGTTTGTGGATCCATGCCCAAATCGAGAATGTGATGCAACACCTGGAGATTCGTCTGCGGCTGATCGACGGCGCCCGGGCTGCCCCCGGCAAGGAAAAACTCACCGTCTCTAAAGACCATATAGGTGTTCAGTGTGTGAGCGGGCCTCTTTCCGGGCTTGAGCGAATTAGCCTTCTTCGGATCCAGGCCGAAGCTGCACAGCCGGTTGTTCATGATCACCCCGGTATCGCCTGCAATCAAGCGCGAGCCAAAGGGCGCAAAAATACTTTGAATCAACGAGATCGCATTGCCGTCGCGGTCAGCCGCGCAAAGAAAGGTCGTATCGCTGGCCGCCGCAGTTGGAATTGCCTGCGGCGAAGCGCACTCTTCCAGCATCCGGCGGCGCTCGGCGGCATATTCCTTAGAAATGAGTAAAGCAATTTTTGGATCTCCAAATGCCGGATCTTCCAGGTGACGAATCCGATCTTCAAAGGCCAGTTTCTTGGCGCCCACCTGGTAATGAATGATGTCCGCCTGCGCCATTTCGCCGCCGTGCA
>JBFJTQ010000198.1:0-5683 GCA_041625275.1 Binatia bacterium
CACCGGCGAGCATCTCTTCGAACGAAAGAGTTCCCGGAGGCACATCATCGCCGATAAGGACGAGGAAACACGATTCTTCCTTAAGCGCTGCGTTGAGCAGCTCAAGGTAATTAACTCCCCTGTGCACTCTGGGAATAATGGCAGCTTCGGGCCGCGTAAAGCGAATGATCGGTGTCAGTTCCGCCAAGCGAAAGGTGGGCGTCACGGTCACAAGGCGAATGCCGGCTTTTTCACAGGCCAATCGGGTTAGAAACAGCTCCGCGCCATTGGGGAGTTGCGCCAGGATTCTTGCATCGCGCCGCAGGCCGAGTTGTACGAGGCTGAGGGCAAGGCGGTCGGAGAGCTGTTTGACCTCAGCCCAGGTCAAGCGGCGCCGCAGGTCCACTAAGGCTTCGCTGGCGCCCGCCCCTCGGGCATTGCGATCGCAGAAATCAGCCGCCGTCATGGGCGGCATGATCCGAGAAATGGCCTCAGTCAGGTTTTGTGCGCTCTTGTCCAAAGCGAGAAACCAGCCTCTTACAGGCAGACAAAGTTTGATTCCTTCCCAATAGAGTAACCCAGCGTGCCTGTCAATTGCGCATCCGCCGGTAAAAGAATATAGAGAGTACAGCTTTGATTCGCCGTCTGGAGAAAAAGACTGTGCCGTGAGCAAGAAAGTTGGCGATCTGACGCACGACTTTCAGATTGTTCTTTTCGACTCCATCGGTCGCCGGTCCATCGCCATGACCCGATGCGTATTTGTGCGTATTGGATCTTCGCTGATATAAATATGAGGACGGGACTCATTGAGTGTGCCTGACTGACTGAGAAGAGCGAACTTCAAAGTTTCTAACGCTGAAGAACTACATAGAAGGAGTTAACATGCCCTACCGAGATTTGCGCGAATATTTAGCCGTATTGGAGAAAAACGGACTTCTCTGCCACATCGAAGCGGAGGTCGACAAGAGTTGGGAAATCGCCGCGGTCTGCCGCCGCGTATTTCAGAAAATTCCCGAGCGCAACCGGCCCGCCCTCATGTTCGACCGCATCAAGGGCCATGATATTCCGCTCGTCATCGGCGTTCTCGGCGGATCGCGTCAGATTTACGCGACGGCGCTTGAAACCGAAGTGGACAAGGTATTGGAGAAGTGGGAGTCGGGCGCGAAAAACCCACTCAAGCCGCGGCTCGTTGAGAGCGGGCCCTGTCAGGAAGTCGTCCACATGGGCGATGATGCAAACTTTGAGATGTTGCCTGCGCCGATATGGACGGTGGGAGAGGACCCGGGCCCGTACCACACCTCGCCGTTTGTAATATCCCGCGATCCAGAAACGCGGGCTCCGAATCTTGGCACCTATCGGGTTCAGGTCAAAGGGCGCAGGAGGGCCGGCTTGATGATCAACCCGCCGCGCAATATGAACCACCATATTCGCAAAAACGAGGCGCGGGGGCAGGGGACGGACGTGGCGATCGTCTTCGGCACCGATCCGGTCATAGGACTAACGGCGGTGACTCCATTTCCTTACGGCGTCGATGAACTGGGGATGGCCGGGGGCATCCGGCGCGAGCCGGTTGAGGTCGTGCGCTGCCGCACGGTGGATCTCGAAGTGCCGGCGGCAGCGGAGATCGTCGTCGAAGGGAAAATTCCATATCAGGGCCGCGAGCCTGAGGGGCCCTTCGGCGAGTACGGCGGTTATATGGGCACTGGAGGCAATCATCCGTTCATCGAGATTACCTGCATCACCCACAGAAAGAAGCCCATCTACCAGGCGTTTCTCAGCCAAATGCCGCCAAGCGAGTCGAGCTGCATCAAAGCAATCGGCCGAGAGGGTGTCATCCAGCGCCACCTGAAGGAGAATTTGGGGATCCAGGTGACGGATGTCTGTCTGCCCGAAAGCGGGGGAGCGACGGGCCTTCTAATCATCTCGATCAAAAAACAAAACCGCTTTCAGCCGCTCAAGGCGATGATGGGCGCCTGGTCGCACCACGATGTCTTTGGCAAGCTCACCATTGTCGTTGACGACGACATCGACATCCGCGATTCCTTCCAGGTGGAATGGGCGCTGAGCTTCCGCATGCAACCGGCCGAAGACGTTTACGTGATCAGAAACACGGATCCCCTCACTCTCGATCCGTCACAGCCTTTGAAGGACGGGGAGAAAGTTAAACCGACGGAGCAGGTGAGCTCGAAGGTCGGCATCGATGCCACCAAAAAGCATCCCTTTCCACCGCTGGCTGTTCCTCCCAAGGAACATCTGGAAAAGGTCGATGCCCAGTGGGAAAAATACGGCGTCAAAGATCTCGCGCGCAACGGGAAATAGGCAGCCATGGCGCAAGCGGAATATGCCGGGCCGACATTTAACGTCCACGCCCACATCTGCGCGCCGGACGACATCGAGCGTCTGCCGACGCCTTACAACCGGGTCTATAACCTGACCGAAGATACGCGAAAGCGGTTTGCGCGCAAGTTTGCCGTCTGCGGCGACGCGCTCGCAAGCACAGAGCGGCTTGCTGCCTTGGGCCATAAAGATTCGGTCCAGGTGATCAACTGTCTGCCTCATTTCGACCATGAGGCAAAGGAGACGGAGTTGATCGGCCGCGCGGACGAACTCAATGACTACCTTGCAGGCCAGACGCAGGGAAAGCCCCAGTTCATTCCGATTGCGACAATTCCCCCTCCGCCTCGCGCGGGGGGCGAGAATGCGGCGCGCTGCGCCGAGCGCGCTATTCGGGATTTGGGCATGCGCGGAATTTACATGATGGCCCACTACGATGGTCGCTTCCTCGGCGATCCCCTCTTTGAGCCGATCTTCGCGCTCGCCGCGAGGCTTGGTGTGTGTATCTTCGTCCATCCCACCGTCGTGATCTCGCACTTTGAAGGCTACAATCGGAGAAACGAGCCTCTCCTCATCGGCTTTATCAACGACGTGCGCATGTCGGCGCTCGACTTCGTGGCGTCGGGTGTTCTCCAGCGCCATCCGAATCTCAGGATTATCTGGGCGCAGCTGGGCGGCGGGATTATCTTCACGCACGGACGGCTCGACATCGTGGGCGAGACATTTCCGGCGGAAAACGAACTGCCCCATCCGTACAGCCACTATTTGAGAAGGATGTACTACGAGTTCAGTAGTTGCTCCGCGTTGGAAGTCGAGTTTGCCCTCAAGGCGGCAGGGGAGGAGCAGATCCTTACAGGAACCGACTTCCCCTTCTGGGACCCCGCCTATGCGCGCCGCGCTCTCGCAGAGCTCAACGTCGATCCAGGGTTGCGCCGGCGCGTCGCCTGGGACAACGCCGCGGCTTTATTCAAAAGAGAAGAATAGACACTATCCGGCCGGCTGTGATCTCCGCGCCGTAAGCGGATGCGCCAACGTGAAAGAGCGCCGCTACCGCTGGTTTGCCGATTCGCCTTTTTCCCTCGGACTTCGTTAGGACCGCGATGACACACCGCGTATGGCTTTTCTAGGTATCGCGGATATCAGCATGGTCAACCACAAAAGACTCCCGACCCCTTTTCTGTTTTTCTCAGATGTGTTTCTTTCCTTGACACACTTTCATCTAATTGATAAGAAGGCAAAGATAGACTTCTAGAGTCTATGTTGGTTGCCTTTTCAGATGCTGGGACGCAAAGGTAACTATTGCGTTAGCGCCAGGAATACAACTTACTACCAGAAAGGAGGGATTCGATTTTTTCTTTTCGCAACATGGGCGAGACTTTCGGCCTGAACTCCGGTAACGGCCGTGCCAACGGGAAAGCTAATAGGATAAGTTTTCTCAGCGAGAGAGGACTCTCATGGCGGCAGTTTTAACGGTAATTTTAGTGGCGAAAGGAGAAAGAAGATGAAGAAGCTCTTTGCAGCAATGGTGATTGTCCCGGCGATTGCCCTGTCGAGCGCCGCTTACGGCGACAAGTTGATGTGCGAGGGAACCCTGTCCAGAGCTCAGGAGGTCGTCATGCCTGTCGGAGGGGGCCTCACAGAGGGCAGGGTCAAGCTGGATTTCGATGCGGGCCTCACTCAGGTAAGGGTGAAGCTCCAGCTCCAAGGGAACAGTTCGGATGCCACGCGGGCACACTTTCACTGCGGCCTCCCGGGCGTAAACGGACCCATTGCTTTCGGCATGGTCGATCCTGGACCCTGTGACCCCGTTGAGCTTGCCAGGGGAAACCTCGACTGTGTATTGACGAACGCGGATTTTGCCGGGGCTGACTGTACGGGACCTGTGGGAAGACCCGTCAACAATATCGCAGCTTTGTTTTTTGCGGCGCGAGAGGGTTTCATCTACGCCAATGTTCACACTGTCCAAAACCGAGGGGGAGAGGTTCGCGGGCAGCTCCTGTGCAAGGATTGATCGCATAGCTCAGAACTCTTTCTATCAATAAAGTTCGAGTATATGGCCCCTCGGCCCAGTCCAGGGCCAGTTGACCCTGGACCCGGCCTTGGGGCTTTCCCGCCGCAACCAATGAGACGGGTCACCCATTGGTGACACCTCCCCTGCTGTCAATTGCTAGGCACTCCTCCCGGAGTTCCCGATCAAAAAGACTGCCGACTTCTTCTTGCAACAATTGATCTTCAACAATGTGTGATGCGGCGTCCAATGGTGATTTCCGTTCAATCTTAGAACCGAAACCGGTACCAGGCTTTCGTATATTGCTTTTTTTCGTGTTGGGTTATTTTCAGGTAGCTCCAATTCTCTCTTGGTTGGAGGGTTTGATGTCCATCACGTGGCTTTCATATTCTTCAATGAACCTTTTCCCGCCTCCGCGGACCTCTTTGTTTCGACCTTTCCGCTTTTCAGGACTGCCCAGAGCGAAAGAACCAGCATCGTCATGCCGCCCCAATGAGTCACGTTGACGGACAATGTAAAGGGAAGGAGATCGCTCGGTTGGGGCGTGGCGCCGGGGCTCCCCGAGTAGTGCTGGTATGCGACGGTAAGGAGAAGGGCGCTGAAGGAGATTCCCAGTAAATGGCCAAGACCGAAAATCGTGTTGATGATTCCTGCGACACTTCCCCAGCGCTCTTTCGGCAGGGAGACGATCATGGCGGCCTGAACCGGGACGTTAAAAAATGCGGAGCCGATCCCCAACAAACCGAGCAGGATAGTAGGCACGACCCAATGGGAAGTAGTTTTTAGATTGGCGCCAACGAGAAACGCCGCCATGAGACAAAGGATGCCGACGAGCAATGGGGTTCGCGGCCCGATGCGATCATTCATATGGCCGCTCGCCGGTGAAATGACGAGGGTCAAGATCGAGGGAACAAGAAAGAGGATTCCCATGAACGACGCGGAAAGACCCAGGACGCCTTGCAGATAGAAGGGCATCAAAAACATCGCGAGTCCTTGGGTGATGCAAACCGCCAGAAGTGCGAGCGCGCTGTAAGCGAAGAATCGTACCTTGAAGAAATATGGGTCCACCATCGGGCTGCCCGTTTTCACCTCATGGGCCCAAAATGCCCAAGTAAGCCCGACCATGACCAGCGCCAGGATGGTTTTTGGGCCCGGTCCCGAAAGCGCGGCCGTTTTTTGGTCCAAGAAGAGAGTCATGGCGAGCGTTAAGATCATAAACAGCGCAGCGCCTCCGTAGTCGACCGTGCGACGTCGTTCTGCGGCTTTCGGTGCTGGTTTGTGTTTCGAAAGATAAGTGAGAAGAATGGCTACTACACCGAACGGGACCAAAAAGAAAAAAATGCCTCTCCAGGAACCCATATC
>JBFJTQ010000199.1:0-5674 GCA_041625275.1 Binatia bacterium
GGGTGAAGCCCCGTCTCAGCGTGGCGGAGAGGGTGCCTCTGGAAGCCTTACCGCGTGAATCCAATATTCATTATCTGCGCACCAAACAGAAAAAGCTGGGGCACCTATTCACCAATCTGGAAGCCAAACCAGCGAAACCGTAATTTGATCCCGCAGCGAAACGACACATGGCAAAAGTGATTGAAGGCCAACTCGATACGCGGCGTTTGAAAATCGGCATTATCGTTAGCCGGTTCAATGGCTTCATTACGGAAAAGCTCCTGGAAGGAGCGCTTGAAGGGATCAGGACTTACGGTGGATCAGAAGACAATGTCACGGTGGTTCGCGTGCCAGGAGCCTTTGAAATTCCTTTGATCGCTGAAAAGATGGCGGCCAGCGGCCAGTATGACGCCATGGTTTGTTTGGGTGCGGTGATCCGCGGCGACACGCCGCATTTTGAGTATGTTTCCGATGCGGTCACTCGGGGACTCGGAAATATTATCTCGAAATATCAGATCCCCATAGGTTTCGGAATTTTGACGACCAACAACGTGGATCAAGCGATGCAACGCTCGGGTACCAAGGATGCCAACAAGGGGTATGAGGCGGCGCTGGCAGCAATCGAGGTGGCCAATATCATTCGGCAAATTCCACATTAGTTCAAGCCCTGTCCTCAATACAGGAAGTTAACGACGATCGTTGCCGCAACATTTACCAATTGTTTCTACCGCAGGCCCGGTGATGGGAACTAGACGCAAGGGTCGGGAACTGGCCCTGCAAGCCCTGTATCAAATCGAGATGACTGGCGACGCTTCGCCGGCGGCCGTCGAACTCTTCCTTAGTCACTTCGAGGGCAATCTCGGGGCCAAAGAGTTTGCCCGGCGTCTGGTTTTTGGGGTCGTTAACCGGCGAGCTGAAATCGATCGTCTCATTGAACGATGCACGGAGAATTGGAAACTCACGCGTATGGCGAAGGTCGATCTCGTCATATTGCGCATGGCGACCTATGAGGTGGTCTTTTGCTCGGATATTCCCATCAACGTCAGCCTGGACGAAGCTATCGAAGTAGGGAAGCGGTTCGGCACCGGAGATTCGGCGGCCTTTATTAACGGCGTATTGGATCAGCTAGCGCACCTGACGGTCGAAAAAAACCAGTAATCATTAACCGATGGAAGAACGATATCAACCTCACGACATAGAAACGAAGTGGCAACACGTCTGGGAGGAGAATCACGCCTCTAGGGTTTCCGAGGATCCGGGCAAACCGAAGTACTACGTCCTGGAGATGTTCCCATATCCGTCCGGCCGCATCCATATGGGCCATGTGCGGAATTACTCCATTGGTGACGTTGTCGCCCGCTACAAGCGGATGCGCGGCTACAATGTGCTTCACCCTATGGGTTGGGACGCATTCGGTCTGCCCGCGGAGAACGCGGCCATTGAAAGAGGGACTCATCCGGAGAAGTGGACGCAGGAAAATATTCTTTACATGGAGACGCAGCTGAAGCGATTGGGGTTGTCCTACGATTGGGAGCGTGAAATCGCTACCTGCGAGCCGGCATACTACCGCTGGAATCAGTGGATCTTCCTGCAATTCTACAAGCGTGATCTGGCTTATAAAAAGAGCTCTTCGGTCAATTGGTGCCCTTCGTGCGAAACGGTGTTGGCGAATGAGCAAGTCATCGATGGCACATGCTGGCGGTGCGAGTCTCCCGTGAGCCAGAAGGAGTTGGACCAGTGGTTCTTCCGGATCACGGACTATGCGGAGGAATTGCTCCGGGATTTGGACTCGCTGACCGGCTGGCCGGACAAAGTCGTTACGATGCAGCGCAACTGGATCGGAAAATCCGTCGGTGCGGAGATCCTTTTTCCCGTGCTGGGCAGCGAGGAGGCGCTGCGGGTTTTTACAACCCGGCAGGACACTGTGTACGGGGCGACGTTCGTTTCATTGGCAGTCGAGCATCCCCTGGCACTGACACTGTGCCAAGACACGCCGCGGGAAGTCGCCGTCAAGCAATTTGTGGAGCGGATCAAGAACAGCGGCCAAGCGGCGCGCGGATCCGAGGAAGGTGAGAAGGAGGGATGCTTCACGGGCGCTTATTGCTTGAACCCGTTCACCGGCGAGAAGATTCCGATCTATCTGGCGAATTTTGTTCTCATGGAGTACGGCACCGGCGCCGTCATGGCGGTGCCAGCCCACGATCAGAGGGACTTCGAGTTTGCCAAGAAGTATCGCTTGCCAATTCGCGTTGTCATCCAGCCGAAGGGTGAGGTCCTGAAGGCGGACGATTTGGCGGATGCCTATGTCGGCGAAGGAGTCATGGTCGACAGCGGGCCGTTTACCGGCTTGGCTAACGACGAGGGCAAGGAGAAGGTTGCCGCATATCTGGAGGAGAGGGGATGGGGTAAGAAGGCAGTTCGCTATCGCCTGCGCGACTGGGGAATATCCCGACAGCGATATTGGGGCACTCCCATTCCGATCATTTACTGCAAGCAATGCGGTATCCGTCCGGTGCCCGAGGATGAGCTTCCGGTGACCCTTCCCAGGGATGTTCCTTTCACCGGCAAAGGCGGCTCTCCGCTGCTCGAAAGCAAACGCTTTCGCGAGGTCGAATGTCCCAGGTGCGGCGGGAGCGCCCGTCGTGACACGGACACGATGGATACGTTCGTCGATTCGTCGTGGTATTTCTTAAGATATGCGTCGGCGGACTATGCCTTGGCGCCGTTCGATCCGGATAAGGGACGCTACTGGATGGCGGTTGATCAGTACATTGGCGGCGTGGAGCATGCGGTGCTGCATCTTCTTTACGCCCGATTCTTCACCAAGGCGCTGCGCGATCTGGGATTGGCGCACGTTGGCGAACCCTTTTTGAATTTGCTCACGCAGGGCATGGTCTGTAAAGAGACGTTCCGGTGTCCGGAACACAATTGGCTCTTACCCGGGGATCTCATGGGTTCGGAGAGGGAAGGTTGGAAGTGTCCCGAGTGCAAGAAACCCGTCGAACAAGGCCGCGTCGAAAAGATGTCCAAGTCAAAGAAGAACATCGTCGACCCCGAGGATCTGGTTAATGTTTACGGTGCCGATACGGCGCGACTGTTCACGCTTTTTGCGGCGCCTCCGGAAAAAGATCTTGAGTGGAGCGATCAAGGCGTCGAAGGAGCTTATCGGTTCCTCACGCGTCTGTGGCGGTTTGCGCTACAGCATCGGGAGCGTCTGGCGGGTGTCGAATCGGCCGTGCAAAAGGAACAGTCTACCGCAGAGCTGCGAGAGCTGCGCCGAATCATTCATCGGACCATTAAAAAGGTTACCGAGGATATCGAGAGTAGATTCCACTTTAATACCGCGATCGCGGCGATCATGGAGGCGTTCAACGCGCTCAGCACGTTGGCTCAAGGTGGATTGAAGCTGGATGAAGAAGCTGTGCTGGTCAAGGAAGGTCTGGACGCCATCGTCGTTCTTCTTTTCCCTTTTGTCCCGCATGTAGCGAGCGAGCTTTGGGAGCAGTTGGGCCACGGCGAGAATCTGGACCGGGTGCCCTGGCCCAGTTATTCGCTGGAGGCCCTGGCGGAAGAAGAACTGCTCATTGTGGTGCAGGTCAACGGAAAAGTGCGCGGCAAGATTACCGTTCCGGCGGATGTCGGTCGGGAACGAGTGGAAACCGAGGCGGTGGATGCTCCGAAAGTCAAGAGTTTCATTCATGGCAAAAAGATTCACAAGGTTGTCTATGTGCCGCGCCGCTTGGTAAACATTGTGACGGAGGGATAAAGCGTGGGGCAAAATCTATTTCGGTGCTTTCGAAGTCTTGCGATTTGGGTTGCTGGCGTTCTGCTGGTCGGGGGTGGCGGGTGCGGTTATCAGTTTTCTGGCCAAAGCGCGATCCTGTTCAAGAACGTTCAATCCGTTTATGTGGAACCCTTCATCAACCGCAGCCGCGAGGTGGGGATTGATCAAGAAATGACCTCAGCCCTGCGAAGCGAGTTCTATCGCAAAGGGCAGATCCGATTGGCCGCTCAAGCGGATCAGGCGGACGCGATTTTGAGCGGAGTCATCCGTGCTTTAGAGAGCCGGGTTGCCTCCGTGAACCGGAAGGACGAGGTACTGCAGTATGAATCTGTGCTGACCCTCGATGTGACTTTACGACGGCGGGAACCTGATGAAATTCTGTATCGCGGTCAAGATACGAGGTTGACGCAGCTCCATAGCGGCTCGCGGGCCGCCGTTGTCACTACGTCCTCGCAATTTCAAACCGGTACATTGAATCCCATCGACGTGCGTCGCATGACCGATATCCAGTTAACGGAGAGCGAAAAAGGGGAATTGCGCGAACGGCTGTTGACCCGCTTTGCGCAAGAACTGCACCAAAAACTCATGGAAATGTTCTAAGAGCCGGGGGCGGCGGTCGGCATATCGCATTTTCGGGCAGATTGGCTCTGCCCTTTTTTCTCTAGGAGCCGGAGGAATGACGTTTGACCGAGCGGGCCAATCGGGATAGCCAACGAGAAGCGGTATTGCGCTTGATGATACCTTTGCTAACGGCTTTGCTCAACTCTTTGTTTACTGTTGAGACGTCAATGGAGGCATTCTCGCGATTCTGACCTGCGACAGCCTGGCGGGCTTTCTTGATCAAAGTCCTGATCTTAGACTTCGTCTCCTGATTCCTGGCTCTCCGCTTCAAGCTCTGGCGGTGCCTCTTAATGACGGACGGGTGAACTGCCAATTGAATTCCTCCAAAAAGTTTTACGTTTTATTAGCATCTCCCCATGCAGGAGTCAATGTGAGCAGCTTTAGCGCGCAAAGCGCGAGTCGGCGCGATTGCGTAATTGAGTCACTCTATCGAGGCTCGACAGGCTAAGACGCGGCCCTACGGGGTTCCTATCGATCTATGCCCTCGACTGACGTAGTGACGACCCTGTGCAGTACCGCGGTGCAGGATATTCGCTGCCCGTTCGGTCTATGTGTTCGATTGCGCGGGAAGTCCTTGGGCTTCATCAGGGAGCGCGCCCCTGCAGGCGGGTCCTTCCCGGGGGCGGCAGGCCAACCTCCCGGCGCGTCACGGGTTGGACATAGTGTGGAAAAGTTGTTGAGAATACGAGACTATTTGTGCTGATAAATAATGCATTTCGCTGCGGCGCGCCATTATTCGCCGTTTGCTTAAAGTCAAAGTTCAGTTATCAACAGGTTATTAACAGCGGTTGTGGGCTAACGTGGAAATCCCCTTTTCTCCAGACGCTATAGGGGATAAAAACTATGCATGAAGCTTAGAACCTATCGTTTGATTAACCGGCATTAATGAACAGATTGAGAAAGAATCTAGACAACTTTCGGCTTCTTGATCAGCGCCGCGGATTCTGTAACATGATTAGCTGACGTTTATGTTTCCAGATCGGTTTACGCCTTGGTTGTACTCGGTGGAGACATTCACGAGAGAAACCTGCAGAGTGCCGGGGTGGCGCATCTTTGTGTTGTGTGGGCGCTTGCGAACTCGATCAATCGCGGCATGCGAGCACTTCCTGCGCTGAGAGTTATAACGTGTGGCGATGGAGTGTATGCGGAGGGCAGGAGCCCAATGCTAACTGAAGCAACCAAATTCCGGGTTGATAGATGGGCCCTGTAAGCGTGCCAATGTCTTGCATCTTGGCTGGACTTATGTAATAACGACGGCTCAGTAAAAACGGCTTTCCAGTGATGTGTGAC
>JBFJTQ010000200.1:0-5660 GCA_041625275.1 Binatia bacterium
CCGCACGGATTCGTGGCCTCGATCATGCCCAGGCGCGGAGATGGGTTGGCCTTGTTGATTTCCTCAAGGAACAGCAGTCCTGGGTCGCCTGTCTGCCATGCCGCCTGCGCTATCTTTTCAAAAAGGGCTGCCGCATTGACGGATCGTACGATCTGTCCATTCCGTGGATTGCGCAGCGCGAAGGCGCAATGGTGGTCCAGCGCGGACCAAAAAGATGCGGTAATTCCAACCGAAAGATTGAAGTTTTGCAATCGTGCGGGTTCATTCTTGGCGTCGATGAACTCTTCGATGTCAGGATGATCCACGCGCAAAACGGCCATATTGGCGCCCCGCCGCCGCCCTCCCTGGCGAATCACAGCCGTGGTGTGATCGAACAGATCCATGAACGAAACCGGTCCAGAAGTAATGCCGCCCGTTGAACGAACCCGGTCATCGTGAGGGCGCAGTGAGCTAAATGAAAAGCCGGTTCCCCCGCCAGTTTGATGAATGCGCGCCATCCAGTTCAAGGCCTTGAAAATCGAGTCGATATCGTCTTCCAAGGGCAGAACAAAGCAGGCGGCGAGCTGGCCTCCCGACAGACCCGCGTTCATCAGGGTCGGTGAGTTGGGAAGAAATTCGCGACGCTGCATGCGTTCGAGGAATCGAGCCTCCCAAAATTGGCTGTCCTCGCCAAAGATCTTGGCCGGCTCGGCAATTGCCCGAGCGACCCGCTCCAGCATGCCGGCAGGGTCTTCGACGAGATTGCCCGCATCGTCACGACGCAAGTAACGTTCGCGCAGAACTCTAAGGGCAATCTCGGAAAAATGACCAGGCGACGCTATAGGATTGGGTGCGCGCATGTCCGTCACGCCGGATTCGTTAGGTTGAGGAAATGTAACATGCTCTCGCAAATTCAGTGCCCACACCTGTGGAGCAAGCCGCGGCGCGCTTGGTACGGTGTACTAGTCTTTTGGAAACCCTGTGCCTGTGAGATCAAGTGCGTTGGCAGCCCCGCTAGAGCGAGCGGACTCTTATCTGCATATCTGGGAATGGCCGTTGCCTCGATCGGAAACGACCAGCGATTTTGCCTGTTTTCGTGCTGCAGGAATGATGGCTTACTCCTTGCTTAGCTCATTCCTAGGCAAGGGCTGCAGCGTAAGGCGGAGGAGGACTCCATGGCTGCTACAAAGAAATGGCCTGACGCGTGGCTTCGTTTTCTCGGGCTCATGCCGAATGGCAGGCGAAGAAGCCTCGACATACTGCAAGAACGGTACATTGAAGAAAAGCGGCACGTGCAGCGGTTCACTCACCATGCGCAGCAGATGCAGTACCCGCAATTTCGCAACAAGCTTCTTGAGATCGCGGCAAGCGAGCAGCAACATGCTGATTGGCTCGGCGATCAAATAAGTCTCCTGCGAGGAAAATTTCCCGACGTGCCGGAAGTTCCCCTCGGCGGCGCTAATAGTTGGCAAATCCTTCTGACGGATTTCGAGGAGGAAAAGCAGTGTGCGGCGGGATTGATCGAACAGATCCGAGCGATCCAGTCCGAATTTCCCGACCTCAGCGACCTTCTCCAACGGATCTACGACGACGAGAGAAAACACCTGCGCGATATCCGAGACATGCTTGCCCGGAGTGATCCCCTGGCGGCACTCGCTGCGTAGCTTACACGGAGTCTGAGAGACGATGCCGGGCCGCTGCAAGAAACTCGGTTTCGTTGCAGTGACTCAAGTAGCCGGGCGGTGGTTCAAATGTCTCTCGAACCACCGTGCAGCCAGACGCGCCACTTCTTGCAGGGTCCCCGGTTCCTCGAATAAGTGGGTCGCTCCCGGCACGATAGTCATCTGCTTCTCGCATTTAAGCAGACTGTATGCCTCCCGATTAAGCTCAAGAACGACGTCGTCCAGGCCGCCGACAATGAGTAGTGTCGGCGACCGAACCTGTCCCAGAGCCCCGCGAGCGAGGTCGGGGCGCCCGCCGCGCGACACCACTGCGCCCACCTGGAGACCTAGAGAGGCGGCCGCTTTAAGCGCCGCTGCCGCTCCCGTACTCGCGCCGAAGTAACCGATCGCAAGCGCAGCTGTCTCCGCTTGCTCTCCTAGCCATCGAGTCGCGGTTTCGAGGCGGCGCGTTAGGAGGTGGATGTCAAAGCGCTTCTCGTATACGGCATCCTCCGCGCTGCTCAGCAAATCCATGAGCAAAGTCCCATTCCCGGTCGAGCGCAGCGTCTGCGCCACAAAATTATTGCGCGGGCTATGGCGGCTGCTCCCGCTCCCGTGAGCGAATAGGACAATGCCACGAGCCCCGGAGGGAATCGCCAGGGCACCCTCAAGCGCGATGCTATCTGCTGGGATCGAGACTAATCTTTCCATGTCCTTTGTAGGACTGTTTCTTATTGGATCGATTGGTCCTAATTTATGTTGCTGTCGGCTTTGCAGGCACGGGATTGATTCTCAGGGACGCAGAGCTGATCGGCAAGTCTTGCCCTGGGAAGTCCGTGCTCCTTTCCCGCGATTGTCAAATTGCGAAAGTTTCGACTTGTCGTGCTGGCACGTCGAAAAACTAGCTGCCGCTGTGTATTCCGAGGACGTTGAATCCATTTTGCCCTAGAGCGGCAGCAATTGTTTCGGCATCTTGGGCCCGGATCCTCAAATAACAAACGCTGCTCTCACCCCATTGGCCGCGATAGGTGCCAACGCCCAAGATTTCCCCGCCTTCTCGGGAAACGATGCTTGAGGCTTCCGTTAATCCGTGCCCCTCCGTGTCGACCACGAAGTCAATCCGCGTGCTTGCCTCCTCTGTCGCTCCCAAGACGTCGAGAAAAGCTTTCAAGATGTCGCTGGTCGTTATCACGCCCACCACCTGGCCGCTCTCGATTACCGGTAAGCCGCCGATCTTAAGACTGAGCAGAGTCTGCGCGGCGTTTTCCAGTGTGGTCGATGGGCTGACGGTCAGCGGCTTTTCCGTCATCACACCTTTTACTTTGGTCCGTTCCAGATCGCCGATATGGGTTCTGATGTCCCGGTCGGTAATGACGCCGACGAGCCGGCCCTCGCTGACAACCGGCAGCACACGAAAGCCACCGGCGGTCATTTTCTGCCGTGCTTGGCTCAAAAGCTCATCGGGTGCGGTGGTGACTGGTTCTCTAGTCATTCGTTTGCCGACCAGCATAACAGCCTCCTTCTTTGTCTTGCCTCCGTGCCTCTGCCTTTTTTTCAGTTTATGTGCTCGTCATTTCCCTCAGAAGGTCTGTTCGCGTGACGAGTCCGACGAGCCTGTCGCCTGCAATCACCAACACGCAGTTAATGTCCTTTTCGACCATCAACCGCGCTGCGTGGGTGTATGGTCATAGAGGGCGAGACGGTCGTCACGGGTTTCATCACATCCCCTACGGCAACCGCGCCGAGAGCGCGGCGCGGGGACTCCCTAGGATGACGGACTATGGAACGCATGGAGGCGTGCAGGAGATCCGATTCGTCGATCAAGCCCGCCAAGTGGCCTTCGCGCAAAACCGGGAAATGGCGCAGCTTGGTTAGATTCATGAGATCGTCAGCGAGCCGCAGGCTATCGGTGATATTTAACGTGACCAGATCGGTGGTCATGACCTCGCCCAGAGTTTTCGGTGAATTCCCGGTCAAATACGCATACTTCATTATCTTGTCGCCCTTCTTCGCAGCGCGAGCTCACGCCGGGTTTGCGGTCATCCGGCTAGCTCTTCTTTGCGGTTTTCACTTGAAAGGAGGACAGTTGCCGCGTGACTCGCGCGCTGTTGCAGCGGGGGCACTTCACTTGTTTCTCCCGCTCGTATTCCGCCAGCGAACATATCCGTTCAAACGGCTTTGCGCATTTCTGACAATAGAACTCATACCTGGGCATCGCATTATCTCCTTTTTTACTCGGCACTTTGCTTCGATGCGCTTCTCTCGCTCTCTCATGCCTGGCACACACCGACCATCCCGCTCCGCCAGCCGGCGTTCTTGCCACGAAGGGCGGGCGCCTTCCGCTATTACGGTCCGGTGCTTCGCGCCGCGGGGGCTTCCCCTCAAGGTCGCTTGCGGCATCGCGCCTGGCAGACCCCGCCGCTCGAGAACTCGCGCCCCTCTCCGGTCGGCCCAATGTCTGGATGACGCTTAGCCGGTACCCATGCCGGCGGTTTTTCGGGAGCAACAATTTAAGGTTGCAGAAGCCATGCCATCAAGAAGATTTGGAGGGAAACAAAAAACACGCTCCAGCGAAGCTCGAGCAAATGGCGGCTTTTCAGAAATGAAAATCGGATTGGCGGCAATTTGCGCCCGTGAGAAATGCCCACATACACGAGGGGAGCCGTTCGGAACACTGAGGGAGACAACATGAGCCGGCCCACGGCATTGGAATGCCACGGGTCGAGCTTGACTCGAGTCCTCGTTTCGGCTGGACAAATCGAGGCGCTATAATGTTTTTATGCGAAAATTTCATCTAGTCGATTTTGCCGCCCATTACCAAAAAGGTTTTCGCAACCATATTGTCTCGATCACCGACGTTCTAGAATTGATGGAGACTTTCAACCATTACGGATGCTATGCCACCTATTTTTTCTATTCCGACGAAGTGCTTAGCTACATGAGCTCTCAGCGTGCGGACGCGGCGCCGACAATCGCCGGTTACGAGGGCAGAGTCTGGGCGCCGTTCTTTCCTGTTGATTTGGATCACCCGGAGGTTGAACCGGCCCGCGCGGCGGCTCAATTCCTTGTCCGCTTTCTAATCGAGCGTTGGAACATAGACTCGACGGCCATTCACGTCTACTTTAGCGGCTCCAAGGGGTTCCACGTTCTGTTGGACAGCCGTCTTTTCGGCAGGGTCATGCCATCGAAGAATCTGCCGCAGGTTTTTGACTCCATGCGGCGGCATTTTGCTCAAGAACTACCGGAGGGTCTGCGGGAAACCGTCGATTTGGGGATCAAGGACCGCGTACGGCTCCTGCGGTTGCCGAATACGATTCACGAAAAGTCGAAACTTTATAAGATCATTCTTAGCGTGGACGAGTTGAAGGACGCCAAGCTTGATGAGATTCGGGCGCATGCCCGACTGCCTCGGCCTTTGACCATGACTGATGAAACGGGCTTCCTGTCTTGCGTCGATGTCAAGGAGCATGAAGAGGCGGGCCGTTTCTTCCATCGGGTCAAGCGCCAGGTCAACAGATTCGCTCGTAAACCCTTTCGTTATCGCTTTCGGCCACGGCCGGATCCGGCGCGCATCGTGTTCCCCTGCGCCGCGCTGCAATCGATCTGGGAGAGCCATATCGAACCGGGGTACCGAAACAACTGTGCGATCCGACTGGCTTCAATGCTTCGCCTTCTAGGCTTCAATGAAGATGAAGCCAACGACAAACTTGACCAGTGGAACGAAACTCAGCGCATCCAACTACCCGCAGACGAAGTGCACAATGTGGTGCGCTCCGCCTATCAGCATCGATTTCCTTATCGGTACCGTTGTCACGACGCGATACTGAGACACTTTTGCCCATTGCCCGATTACGAGTCCTGCCGAGCCTTTGTAGCCAGTCATGCGCAATAGACGGGTAAACCGAACGCTGTCCGTGAGATCGGCCTTGAGGTTCGGTGTCAAGCATTAGGCATCCTCCCCGATTTATGCAGAAACCGCGTAGTCGAAATTATTTTTCGCCACGGGCACAAAGCCTTGCG
>JBFJTQ010000201.1:0-5648 GCA_041625275.1 Binatia bacterium
ACGGCGCATCGAATGGGTCGAACCGCACCCAATGAGATTGTGCGCTTGAAATGTTGAAAGCGGAATCCACAGTGGTAATATCACTCCCGGGCAAGACGAAACCGGAGGACCGTGTGACAGATACGTTGCAATCTGTTTCAGGCCATGCGGACATCGAGCTCTTACTTCAGGAAGGCAAATTCCACGAAGCCGCGGCACTTTTGTCGCGGCGCCTCGATCAATTTCCAGGGGATCGCGAGACCGAGCTCTATCTATTGCTGGTCAATGTTCTCGTCCATGGCCCTGAGGCCTTCGAAGAGAACATAGACGAGGTGCGCGGTTCAGTCGATCTGAACGAGACCGAGAAGGACATCGTAAAAAGGCTGTTTCTGCTCGGACACCAAGCGGCCGAAGCGAGGGGCCAGGAGGATCAAATCTGGGCCTACCAGCGGCTCTTGCGCAGACTGTTGCTCGGCCAACTCCTCGACGAACCGATACCTCAAAGCCGCGAATATTGGCTGCCAAGCACCGACCAAATACCCATCGAGCTTACCGCGGAGGCGGGTCCTGAGCTCATGGAAGACTTCAGGGATGGCGCGGCCCCGATACGGGGATTCCCGCAAGTCATCCCAATTCTAAGGCCCATCACGCAGGTCGCGCTCGGGGTTGCTGTCCTTGGGCTCCTCGCCATCCCCGCCGTTTACTTAGTATCCGCAAGCGGTCAGCAATCCGCAAATCATAGCCTGCCCGCAAACCGTCAGCCGCTGCCCGAGGCGGCGCATAATATTGTCGTCACGGCCTCAGTGATAAAGCCAAAACTGCAAGAGCGCGGAGCCGATCAAACCGAAGCGCCACCTCCCCTGCCGGCCGCTCAGCCGCCAATACAGGCCATCGATGAACGGCCCAGAGCGGACAAAAAACGAGAGGAGGGGAAAAAGCCTCGAGAAGCCGATTTGAAGAACCGAGAGTTTGCCCGGGTGGAGGCGAGCAAACCGAATCGAACCGGACCGCCAGAAGAAATATTGCGCGCGTATAAAACAAAACACCGGATCAAGCTTCGCGAAGAGCCGCGCTTCGCTGCGACCGGCATTGAGGAACTCCCCGGCGGCACCCCGGTCAGCGTGCTTGAAGTACGGGGCAAGTGGCTAAAAGTAAAATCATCCGACGCCGAAACCATAGGGTTTGTTAGAAAGGAGTTTCTCACGCGCCTTTATTGATCCGGCTGCGCTTGTTCACTTGACGGCGGGCGGTCTAACCACACACATGCAGGCCATGCTCAGCAGCCCGACAACGGCGAACAGGGTGAACGGAAGGGTGTAGTTTTTCGTGAGATCGTAAAGAAAGCCGGCGATGATCGGGCCCAGAAAGCTTCCCACGACAGTGAGCATGCGGCTCGTCCCCTGGATCGTTGCGAAGTGGCGCGTGCCGAAGTAGTCGGCGCGAATCGGCTCCTGCAGCGCGGCCAGGCCGCCGTACGCAAGCGAGTAGATCACCATGCAAACGGTGAATATCCATGGATGGGACGACCACCCCATCACCAGCACAGAGAGGGCCAGGAAAGTCAGGAGCTTGATCATGAGCTTTCGCTTATCGACCAGATCCCCCAGCCAACCCGCGCCGAGGCGCGCCGGGGCGCCGATGACGGCCGAGGCGCCGAGCAAGGCGCTGGCCGCCTGCGTGCTCCAACCGCGGTCCACGAGCAGGATGACGAAGTGGACGGATACTCCCTCCGTGACCAATTGACGCAACCCCATGGCCAATGACAGCATCCAGAAGGACGACGTGCTCATCGCTTCCTTGAGAGTGAACTGCGGGCTTACCCCATTGCCTTCGGTCAACCTTCGTGGGGATTCCGCTTCGACGAAATCACTGCCCTCGACTTCGCGTTGGCGGTAGAGGCGCGCCATCACCCAGGCCAGGGGTAGCGTCGTCGAAAGCAAAATGGCCGCCGTCGCCAGGGCCGTCGCCCTCCAGCCCCATAAAACAATCATCGAGCCGACGATCGGAACCAGGGCTCCCGACAGTCCCGGCCCCGCACGAAAGATGCCGAATGCAAGACTGCGCCGCGCGCGAAATACGTTGGCGATCGCGACGCTGATAGGGAGGTGGTACCCCAGGCTCGATCCTAGGACGATGCCGAACAACATGACCACGTAGAGCATGGGCAGCGAGTTGACGAAGCTGAGAGCAACGAAACCCAATGCGCCGACGAGAATGCCAATGAGCATCATCCTGGGAGGGCCGAGGCGGTCCGTCATGTAGCCCTCAAGAGGGCCGATCATTCCCGACTCGATGCGCGCAAGGGAGAAGGCGCCCGAGATGGCCGTTCGACTCCAGCCGAACTCCCGCTCAAATGAGGGGAAATAGGTGCTGATTCCGAAATAGCTGAAGCCGATGTTCACGGCATGCGCCGCGGAGCCGGCAATGACGAGCCACCATCTGCGATGCATTACACCTGAAGTCCGAGCGAACTCATTTCCTCAACTAAAGATGAGATCACTTCGTTTACTTGCCGCGAGGAAAAAAAGGGGACGGCGCAGCCGCCCCCTTTTTAGCTATCACTTCTGCGGTTGATATCCGGCGATCGCTTCCGGAGGAACCGTTGCGGCGTCTTTCTCGTCCAACCACATGAGTTTCGCCGGGTTATCCTTGAGCATCAGCTTGACTTCCTCCGGCCTGATACCGAAGCCAAGCAGGGCGCGGATGAAGACCCGCATGCCGTCGATGGCGTCCATATGGAGCACCTGGCCGAAATCGCTGCCGATGATGCAGCGGTCCGGGCCGATCTCTTTGATCGTGCGAATGGTCTCCATCGGGTCGGCCACGGGCTGGTAGAGACTCGGAATCATCGGCTGGCAGTAAGTCCCAACATAGACGCCGAGGTCGCGCAGTTGCTTCATCTCGTCGAGCAGGAGCTTGTTCAGCTCTAACAGAGGGTGATCCAGCGTCGCCCGCACGCCGACCTCCTTGGCCAGCTTTGCCAGCGGCAGCAGTTCCTGAAAATCGGTATGGCCGAAACCGATGCCGACTTTTTTCTCGACCGCCATCTCCATGATCTCTTTGACTTCGGGCAGCACCTTGCCGTCCTCGCTGCAAAGGCGCACGCCTTCATGCTCCGGATGGCCGGCGCCGCGCCAAAAACCGTACGAGGTGAATGTCGGGAACCAGATCATCTTGAAGTTCGGATACTGCAGTCCGACCCGGACATAATCCGGCCGCATACCGAAACACATCCCCACGCCGCCGTAAACCTCCACCCGGTTGCTGAGCTCTCCCCGGGCGATCATGTCGTCGATATGGCGCTGGGTGAGGTAGGCCGACGTGGCGCTAATATTCCAGTGATCTTTGAAAGCAATGGCGCGCATGCCGCATTTGGACGCCTCGACGGCGATGCTGATCATGTCCTGGGAGCGGTGCACAAAATCCGGAAACGCATGTATGTGACAGTCGATAGCTCCCTTGAGGAGTTCGTTTTCGATCCCCGGATGGATCTTCAGCATCTCCGGGTTATCCTTGAGCATCTGATAAAAATAATCCTTGGCATTGAGCTCGCGCACCCGCGCCACGCTCAGCGTCCGGCCCACCATCAATTGCTCCGCCGCAGCGGCATCAGCAGCAAAATCACACATATTCTTCTCCTCCTGATTGATCGTGCTCGTGTTCGTTGATCGTGCTCGTGATTCGAATCTGTGATCCCGGCGAGCACGAGCCACAATCACGAGTAACGTCTTATGAATTCCCCCATGCCTCGAAGAACTTCCGCGCGTCCTCCACCACCGGTTCGGTGACCGGCACGTAGGGGATCACCATGCGCGTCACACCGGCTTCTTCGAAGGCCTTCATCTTCTCTTTGATCTCCTTGATGTTGGTCGCCGGCACAACCGGCAGCTTGTCCATATACTCGTCGGTCAAAGCGTCCATGGCGGCCTTGAAGCCGCCTTTCTCGAAGGCCTCGTGGATGGCGCTGACCTCCTTGTCGAAGCCCATGCCGCGCAGCATGTCGCTGTAGTGATCGGCGATGTTGTAGAAGGTCAGCACCTGCCGCAACTTCGCCCGCGCTTGAGCCCTGTCGGGATTCAGCGACACGCGCGACTTGGCAATGATCTCGATCTTGCTCGGATCGCGCCCGGCTTCAATGGCGCCTTCGCGCACCCGCGCCGCGATTTCCTTGACTTTGGCCGGCGTCGCCATGTTGATAAAAACGCCGTCGGAAATCTTGCCGACCAGCTTGGTCATCTGCGGCCCCAGGCCGGCCAGATAGATTGGGACATTCGGATAGCTCGGCTTCCACGAAAGCTGAAAGCGCTTGCCGGTCTGGTAAATCTCGCCTTCGTATTCCACCCTCTCCCCGGCAGCGACTTTGCGTACGATGTCGATATATTCGCGCGCGCGCTTGAGCGGACGGTCGAACACGCCGCCATTCCATGCGGCAATGGCCTTGTTTGCAACGCCCAATCCCAAAAGCAAACGTCCCCCGGAGAGATCCTGCAGCGTTGCCGATTGAATCCCGAGCGTCACCGGGCTGCGGCCGTATATATGGTAAATCGCCGTGCCGAGCTTGATTTTCTTCGTCCGGCTGGCGACCCCAGAGAGCAAGACCAACGGATCGGTGCTGTTCGATTCGCCCTTCCAAAAAGCGCCAAATCCGACCTGCTCCGCCAATACGATGAGGTCCACCACGCCAGGCGCCGGATAATGCGCCGCGGAATTTATCTCAACGTCAAAAATCATACTTTCTCCCCTTCGGCCTATTGAACCTTGAGCATTGAATCATTAGCCGGTACCGCAAAAAGGTCGTTCATGGTTCGACGGGCTCACCACGAACGGACACTCAGACACCTGAACGATCCCTTAGCCGTTCGTTGCTTCGACGGACTCAGCACTGGCTCTCAGCTTGTCGAAGGGCGGACGGCAGTTTGTGAAACAGCGGTATTAACCAAAGCCTCAATCCGATCGCTACTTAATTATTCCCCGCGCCGCAAGCTCCTCGATGGCTTCTTGGTTATACCCCAGCCGCGCAAGGACGGGCTTCGTGTGCTCGCCCACAAGCGGCGGCGGTGTCGAGTGTTCTCCAGCGCGGCCATCGAATTTCACCGGCCCGCGGACGAATTTGAGTTTCCCCGCCGCCGGATGCTCCAACTCCTCCGTCAGATCGAGGTGGCCGACCTGCGGATCGCTCAGCACTTCGGCAATATTGTATAGAGGCACGGCCGGAACATCGTGCGCTTCAAGCCGCTCAAGCCACTCGGCCCGCGTCTTTGTCGTGAAGACGGGCGCCAGCGTTTTTTCCAGCTCCTCGTAATGCTGCCGGCGGAGATCCCTCGTCTTGAATCTCTCGTCTTCGGCGATGTCCATGCGCTCTGCGGCCTGGAGCAGGGCGAGCCAGAATTTCTCCGGCACGGAGCAATGAATCGCCAACGGCATCTTGTCCTTGCAGACAAAAGCGAATGCATGGGCGTTTTTCACCCTGGCCATGCGGTTAGGGATGTTGCCCGTTCGCATGTAGCCCGCCGCAGTCTCGCCGATGAACGACAAGGTTGCCTGGAGCAGTGATGTTTCAACTCGACAGCCTTCGCCGGATTTTTCCCGCGCCAGCAACGCTCCGAGAATGCCGTAACCCGCCGAAAGCCCCGTGACATAATCCGACACCGCCATGCCCATCACTTTCG
>JBFJTQ010000202.1:0-5638 GCA_041625275.1 Binatia bacterium
AGAAGCACGGCAGACAAAAGATCATGGCCGTCGCCGAAGATGTCCGCCTCAACGACGACTAATTCACCCACGACTCTTTTCGCAGGAAAGCGGCCGCCGTCGATCTCCGGTTTAACACCTTCAATGACCACGCGCTGACGACCCACGCCCTGATTTTTCATGCTTCGCTCACCTCGCTCGATCCTCCGTCTCATTTTCTCCAACGATGTTACCGAATCCTAATAAATAAACATAGCTTTTGGCATTAAGGCAACCCGAGGACTTTTTGCATGGAAATTTTGTCCTCGCCCGGCGCGCGCCGCTGACAAGGTAGCAAAGGAGTCTTAGCTGCGCCCAACGCAAGATCCGCGACACCGGAGGAGCATGGAACACGCAGCAATCCCTGGCTGCAGGCGCTGCCGTAACTTCGGAAGCGCTGACCCGGTGCGGCGCAGCGCCCGTCATCCACGGTTGGTATCGTCTGTGGGCGAAACTTTTTTGACCGTAAGCTTGAGAGATGATGGGCTGAGTTCCTGCAACGTGAGTTCCTTCGGGTAGCGGATGTTTTGCTCCGAGATGTTAAACGTCCGCCGGCCCAGTTCCGCCAGCGACACGTCGACCGTCAACTTGATCCTTTTCGCGTCAAAAAGATAAAAAGCTCTTCGCGGCCCAACGAAAGTCGCGTCCACTTCCGCCGGTTGGATCTCTTCAATGTGGAGATCCGACGGAAGGTTCTCTACCACCACGGGAACCTTGTAGCTCACTTCCACGGTCTTCGAGCCGGGCACGAAGATGTACCAAAATGCGATGGCGAGGGCGATCGCGACGGCCTTCTCGATCCAATTCTCGCGCAGCAACTGCAATGAAAACCGGTGATTTTTCTGGCTCGGGAACTTTTCCTCCAGAAATTCGTGGATCACGTTCCCCAGCTCTTGAGGGCTCGTGATGTGGCGCAGCTTGCTGTCCACGGCTATCGACACGCTTCCGCGCTCTTCCGAGACGACCAGGCCCAGGACATCTGCCAGCTCCGCAAGACCCAAAGCAGCGCTGTGGCGGGTGCCGACGCGGGCGAGCTGCTTGAGGTCTTTCGAAAGCGGCAGGTGAGCCGCGAAGCGGGTGATACGGTCTTGCTCGATGAGAACAGCGCCATCATGGCCAGGCGAGTGCGGATCAAATATGCTCTTTAGCAAAGGCTCGCTCAGTTTGCCGTCCAGTTGAATGCCTCCAGTAATATGTCGCTCCAGGGGATCGTTGCCGCGGATGATGAGCAGAGCGCCGATTTTTGCCTTGGCGAGATCGACGAGCGTCCGCACGAGGATGTCAACGGTCGTCGATCGCAAAGGAGACGCCGGCCTCGACGTCAGGCTCCAAAGCGCTACGCGCTCGAACATTTGCCGCAGCTCTTCCTGAAAGATCACGACGATCATGATCAGGAAGACGGCGAAAAAACCCTGGAAGATCCACGCGGTCATCTGAAGATCAAGGTACCTAGCGATGATGTATACGGAACCCAGAATCAAGATGCCGCGCACAACCAGGGCAGCGCGAGTGCGCCGGGCCCAGACGATTGCCGTGTAGAGCATCACGGCAACAAAAAGGATGTCGATGACCTCCGGCAGCGTCATAGTCGGAAAGGGGTTGACAAGTGTGCTATCGTTCATAGGCTCCCACCGAATTCCCGTCTTTTTCAATCCGGGCGCGGCACGCCAGGCGGGATGGCCGGCGCCTTAGGGTATGCATGTCACACAGCGACGTCGGGCGTCCCCCGCTTTGGGGCATCCCTTAACGTCCATGCTTCGGACAGCGATTTGAAAATATCACAACCAGGCGCGTATGGAAATTGCTCGGAGTGCCTTTTGGATTAGTGTGGGCGTGCTTGCGCCCGCTCGGCTGCTGCCCGCAGCGCACCGCGGGCGCGTGTTGTAAGTTCACGCCCAAGCGCTATGTAAACGATCTGTACATGGTTGCACATGACCGTTTGGGTTATCAATCAATTCATTTTGGCCAGCACGCATCGGCGAGTTACCCGAAAGCTTTCGATTGTGTAAAGTTTTTGCTCTCCCCACTGGGCACCATGGTGCAAAGTGTAAATATCTTGCACGTGAAAGAACAATGAGACCAGCGAGAGCGTTCGGTTGCCAGCCTTAACTCGCTGTTATTCAAAACAATTCATTTTTCTGGCACCGCTGTTGCTGGATTAATACGCAGCAGCAAATCCAACTGACATGGGTGGTACATATGACTGAAAATTTTCCTATTCGCTTGAGCGACGCAAGACTCGATGTGGAATATGTCGATCAGATTTGTCGGAATCAGTATGATGAAGGGGAGAAGAAGCTCATGCTCGCCGTGCTCCAGGAAGCGCTGAACAATTTTGTGCAGTTCTTGCCTGCCCGGGATGCGGCCGGCCAAGAGCAGTTCCGGGAAGTCGAGGAGTGGTTTTGGGGGAAGGATGGCGAGTGGTTATTCTCGTTCAACAACATTGCTGAGAGTCTCGGTATTAGTTCTACGTATTTTCTCGATGGCCTCATGCGTTTGAAACGGAACAGGCTGCGTGGTTGGCATCGCGCGGAATCTAAGGTCAAACCGTTTCGAATCGGTCGAACCGCCTATCGAACCCGATACACCGGAATGTCGAAGGGCCGGGCGTACGCTAACCGCACGTCCATGCGCACAAACCGTGTGGCGGCCCTCAACTGAGACCGCGTGTTCTCATGCAGTAGCCTTTCGTTTCAATTACCAACCAAAAAACAAACCGCCCGAGCGGCGGGGCCTGAGGGAAAGCTGATCGCAGCTTCCCTCCAGGCGAACCAGGGTCAGGCAAAATCAACATCAGTCACGGCCGTCATGGTGACGGCCTGTCTCTCCGCGATGATCGTCACATGGCAGGAGCGCACAACGCCGGGTTTATTATGAGCGAATGAGAGCTTGCGCACAGAGGTTCCCCCTTTTCCCGAATCGCTAGACGGAAAATGCCAATGCAATGCCGCATGCGTTGCTCCATGACGCTTTTCCCAGCCCTATAGGAGGCAGCGAGAGGCGAGCTCTCCAGAGCGAGGCCATGAGCCGCAGTCCTCGCTGCGCGAGGAATTACAAATCACAGATTTTAGATTTGCCGCCATTTGAGATTTGCAATTTGAGATCCCGAAGGCCTGCCTCGCTCTTCCGAACGCCCCTCCCGACTGACACAGTGTCATCAGGTCTCCACTGATTATCACAAAACCGCGTTAGTGCGGGCCACAAGGAAATTTTTTGCTAATCTAAAAAAAGTGCGGTAAAGAGGTGAATCGCAAGCCCCGATGAAGCCGCATCAAGCAGATCGAAGGCAACACGGGAACGCCTCAGATCGGTTTGCAAACTGGGTCGATGGTGTGGATTCCCAAAAGAGAAATACCAGTGCCCGGCCAGGCTCTAATGACGACCGTGAGGCTGTTCGGTTCCGTGCTTTCGCTCTCTCCGGGGCGCCCGTCGATTCATCAAGTGCCGCGAAATGTTTTGAGTGAGCAATAGTCCGGGCTGAGCAGACACTCCAGCCTTGAAGCCGTAGAACATGTAGTCGCGAGAGGAGTCGCAAAAAATGGCAGACGCGAGACGGCCCGAATACGGGTCGGATGTGATAGTGGACCTCATGCGCGAGTACGGATTTAGGTATGCGGCGATTAATCCCGGCTCGAGCTTTCGGGCCTTGCACGACTCGATCGTGAATTTTGGCGGTAACGAGAGTCCAAAAATCGTGCTCGCCTGCCATGAAGAGATTGCGGTTGCAATCGCTCACGGTTACGCGCGCGCGTCGGGGCGGGCCGGACTTGCTATATGCCATGACGTGGTTGGGCTCCAGCATGCGTCAATGGCGATCTACAACGCCTGGATCGATCGGGTGCCGCTGATTATTCTGGGAGCTACGGGCCCATCGGATCCCACCGGAGAGGAGCCTTATCCACGCCTGGCCCCACTCCACACGGCCCACCTCCAGGGCGAGCTAGTGCGCGACTACGTGAAATGGGACTACCAAGCCAATAGTCTTGCGGGGGTGGTCGAGTCCTTCGCTCGCGCCAACAAAATTGCGCTCACCGAGCCCATGGGACCGGTTTATCTTTGCTATGACGCAAAGCTCCAGGAAGACGCGGTGCGGGAGATGCCCGGTCTGGCATTGCCGGGAACTTGCCTCCTCTCGGTTTCTCCATCCGGCAATCCCGAGACACTCGAAATAATCGTGCGCGACCTGCTGCAGGCAAAAAACCCGGTGCTGATCGCCGGCATGGTGGGGAAGAAATCCGGCGCTTGGAGGTCGTTGGTTTCGTTTGCGGAAACGCTAGGGCTGCCGGTGATCGATCAAGGATTGCGTTTTAACTTGCCGACAACTCATCCCTTGACGGTGACGGGAGATGAAAGAGAGATTCTGGGTGACGCAGACATCGTGTTAGCGCTCGACGTGATAGACCTCTACTGGGCCATTCACCGGCTCTCGGAAAAGCACGAACGGCTGCTCCGTGCCGACGCGCGGCTCATTCAAATGGGAATGGAAGATTTCACCGTGAGAAGCTGGGGCGAAGCGAGACGGCTGATCACGACCTCGCTCTCCGTCATTGCAGACACGGCCGTAGCCCTGCCGCAGATGAGCGCGATAGCCTCGCGGTTGCTCCGCGATGATGAACGGGGGCGAAAGCGCATCGAAGAACGGATGCGCCAAACGAAACTGCGCCACGACGAAGTTCGCTCCCGGTGGCGCAAGGAAGCGGATCGGCAATCGGAGATGAAACCCGTTTCCTTGCCTCGGTTGATATTGGAGCTTCGGAATCTGCTCAAAGCGCATTCCTGGTCTCTGGTGAATAGCGGAACCGGGAGTTCGGTATGGGCGAGGCGACTCTTGGATCTGACGGAGCCCGAGCAGTTCTGCGCGGGTAATCCCGGCGGCGGACTGGGGCACGGCATCGGCGCCTCCATCGGCGCCGCGCTGGCAGAGCCGCTTGCAGGGCGGATCTGCGTCGATCTTCAAGCCGATGGAGATCTTCTCTACACACTAAGCGGACTTTGGACAGCTTCGCACTTGCGCATTCCGCTCCTGATCGTCATGACCAATAACTACTCCTACTACAACGACGAAGAGCATGCAGAGCACTTGGCCGTGAGACGCCATCGGCCGGTGGAAAACAAAACCATCGGCTTTCGCATCGAGCCGCCACGCGTCGATTTCGCGAAAGTTGCCCAGGGATTCGATATTCATGCGGAAGGCCCCATCGAAGATCCTGAAAAGCTCAACGAAAGCTTGCGGCGCGCTATCCATGTTGTTGCGGAGACGGGGAGGCCTGCGCTCCTAGATGTTATCACGCAACCAAGGTAGGCCCCGGATCGGGGCTCTGGGCCATGCTTGACCGCCCGAGTTAACTTTCATTTTAAAGTTAGTTTCGCGGGCCTAGCGCCACGAGTCGGCGCAGAAATAGCCCCGCATGGCCTGGCTGTGGGCGTGGCATTAATTCTTTTCAGAAGTGTTCAATTCTAGACAGTAATTGCTGCCGAGTCCTTATAATATGACAAGCACAAGAATCTGATGAATCAATATGAGATCCCGGCTAGTTCCGAGGAAGGAAAGCAACGTGGCTTTTTATGCGGTTGATGTGCGAGAGCGGGTGATCCAGCGGGTGACGCGGCAATACAACGG
>JBFJTQ010000203.1:0-5621 GCA_041625275.1 Binatia bacterium
CCGCGCACTATGGCGGCCCAGCACTTGCGCCGCCGCGGCATTGTCCTGTTGATTGCCGAGCAAAACGATATCGAGATCACAGCGATCTTGAACCATACGGGCGCAATCGGCAATCTGTGACGGAAACCACTGCTTGCTCTCCCAACGGCTGCCGATGAAAAGCACCGCGAAATTTTCGCCGACAGCGACCAGATGTCGCGCGACGTTCGCCTCTTCTTCCGGCGTCAGCTTGAATTCCCAGTGGATTGGAGTGGGATCAACGCCAAGGTATTCGGCAAACTGTAGGTAATGTCGCAGCTTCGAAATGTCCTCCCCTGCCGAAGGGATGTGATGATTATTAAACACCCAGTTCAACTCCTTGCTGTTGCGCCTGTGAAAACCGATACGATGGGGCGCCCCGGAACAAAAGCTTATGAGTCCGCTCTTGAGGTGACGCTGCAAATCGAGGACTAACTCGAAGCGCCCCGAACGGATTCGTCGCAGGAACGGCCAGATCCCTTTCCACCAACGCCGCCGATCAAATAGGATCACTTCGTCGACGGCAGGTTGGCACTCCACGAGAGGCAGGGAGGGCTCCTCCACGGCCCAAGCCAACTTCGCCCGCGGAAATGCTCGGCGCACGACGTTAGCCAAAGGAACGGCTCGTGTGACGTCGCCGATCGAGCCATGAAGGATGATCAAGATGCTTGTTGGATTGAATCTCATCTCATGCCGCCTCGTGATACCACGCCATGAAGCACTCCCAATCCTCTATGGTCAAAAATGACCTTTCCGGATCCAGTTTGCGCACCGAGCGCAAAAGCCGCCTTAGATTCCTATCTGCAAGTTGCCTCGGCACCTGGCCAAGAAGGAGCCGGGCTCGATCAAAATCGATGATGTACCCTCGGACTCCCTCGGATTCAGCCCGGATCAAGATATTTTTCATGTTCAGGTCGCTATGGTAAACCCCCTCGCGATGGAGCTTTCGTAGAGCCGCTGCCACAGAGCGCAGAACTCTTTCCCGACCCATCTCGACGAAGAGCCCATTCTGGCAAGCCGTCCACAAATCCTGCGCGCCCTCTAACTCTCGCGTAATCAACCACGCCCGATAAAAAGGGCCCCAAACTATCTCGGTGCAGGCGCCGTATACTTCGACGGTGGGCACGCCGCGGCGGCGTATCTCCTCCGTAATCGCCAGCTCCCGGAACGGGCGAGCGGGCCAGGCAAGGAAAATCCTCCCGGTAATGCTCCCGAACAAGCCGCCGTGGTGGTACGCCCGAATGAGCGCCGTTTCACCGTTTGCGAGCGTCATCGATTTCAACTTGCCCCTGCCGTGAAAGTGGCTCATTTCGCTCGGCGGGTATGCCGCCGTGCACATCTCGACCCGAACGCTGGATTCCAGGTCAGCCCGCACCACCATGCGATGCTTGGCGCCATCCACAATTTTCTTAAACCCGTAGGGGATGACGCCCCAGATCCGATCGTATGTCACCGCCATGAACCCGCTTGCTATTCCTTAAACCGTGTCTGCTTTCCCATCTGCCTATATCGACTGCTGGGGCGATTCACGCACTCACGAATTGAGGTCGGTAACCCACATGATTCCTGCGCGTCGTGGAGCTTGCGTCCTCAAGCAGCCGTTTGGCCGCCTTTAAAACCGTGTCCGGGTCAATGAGCCGGATGCAATCTTCCGTACCAAGAGGGCAGCGTCTTCCACCGTGAGAACTGCAAGGCCTGCAGGAAAGGCTCTTCTCAACAACGACCGCATTCGAACTGTACGGATAAAATCCCAGCGACGGTGTCGTCGCGCAGAAAATAGCAACTACCGGGACGCCCATCGCGACGGCAATGTGCATTGGCCCGCTGTCATTCGTGATCAATAAGCTACAGCGAGCGAGCGCTGCCGGAAGGTCGCGGAGCGAGATCTTGCCCGTTAAATTGGCCGCCGCTCCTGAGTTTAACGTTTGTATCTTCGCGGCTATTTCGGCGTCTTCGGGACCGCCAAAGAGCAAGACTTCGCAGTCGAGTTCTCCCTTCAATCGTTGGACTAGAATCGCAAACGATTCTGCCGTCCACCGCTTGGTAGGCCAAACAGATCCCGGATTGATGCCGACGATTTTTTTGCCGTGCTGCACGCCGAGCGCCGCGAGCAATCGGGAGATCCGCTCCTGGCTCTCTGCGCGAGGAAGGAGGTTTATGGCGCGACCGCATTCCTCCGGAGGAACGCCGACCGCTTCAAGGATAGAAAGGTTGCGCTCGACATCGTGCTTCAACGCATCACGGTTGGCCCGAGAATGAAACAAAAACCAGCCTTTACTTTGACGAAACCCCACGCGACGCGGCACTCGAGCCAAGAATAGGAGCAGAGCGCTTCTAAAGGATTTATGGGGACACAAGGCCAGCGTAAAGCGCTTCGCCCTCAAGGTTTGAGCTTTGCGCCACAACCCGCGCCATCCTCTGTCGGCGCGGCGCTTGTCATCAACGATGATGGCGTCAATCTCCGGCTGCCCTTCCAGCAGATCCCTCCCGAGAGGGCTGCACAACAATGTTAATTTGGTTGCGGGAAAGCGCCGCTTAATTTCCGAGATTAGCGGCAACGTGAGAACCGCATCACCCAGGAAACTCGTCTGAACGACTAAGACGTTTTGCCATTCCGGTGAACCCATTAACTATAACCGTATAGCCTCGTCGATCAGCATCACTGGTATGTCTTCTTTGATTGGATACATCAGGCGACACGCGTCACAAATGAGACCGTCACCGGCCTCGGCCAGACGAATATCTCCCTTGCATTTCGGACAAGCCAAAATTTCTAACAACTCCTTGCTAATCGCCATCTAATCCCCCGATTCCCAGGCTGCAGAGTGCCACTTCATTCTTGAATGCCATTGGTTCATTGTGGCCATGTGGCCCATTCTAGCGCGGTTCAGGCATTCCCTCCAGGATGAAAAACTATCCTACAAACAATGATTTAGCAAGTTAAACCGGCATCTACCGCACCGTCAGCGACGATACGCAACTAATCCGTCACGGCCTCTCCGGTACATGCGCTGTGACTGCCGAGGGTCGCGGTTGGTGAAAGGCCGGTAAAACATCGGGTGATACAAGCTACGCACTTCATGCTCGAGTTGAAACACGACGCTGTTCGTCTCTGGATCGATGATTTCTTTGAAACGAAATTGATGGTTGCTTACATCCTCGAAAACCAAATTGCGATTCTTCAAGAAAGTGTATACGCGGGAGAATCTCGCGACATATATGGCAATGTGATGACCGTCATAGAGTGATATCGATCCGTTGACCTCGCGAAACCTCAGCGATTGATTACGTCCGACTCTCACCACGGCGAGCGATCCATCGGGAATGGAAGTCACAATCACAGGCACATCCAAAACCTTTTGATAGAAACCGGCGATGGGCACTGCGGAACCCTGCGCAACGCGAAATTCAACGTACGCCAATCCTAGCGCCATATCCCCAAAACTCTCCCCGGCAGCGTGGCAGCGAAAACGATTGCCCCAAGGCCCCATGACCTCAATCTGCTCCTCTGCGGCCGACCAGGAAAATTTGGTTGCCCTCAAAGGTTCTTCCAGGGTCATCAGCCTTTCACGCAAAGCGTCCAGTTGCGGCAGTACAAGCCCGATACAGCCATCTATCACCTGGGCGGGCCGTGTGGGCAAGTGGAATTGCTGCTCGCCAACGTTAACCCACATATTTTGCAGACCGACATTCAAGTAGGGATCGCGCGTTAGCCCAAGTCCGACAACGTAAAACAGCGTGGCTATGTTTTGATCTGGCACTTGGAGATTGACGTGCTCTAGCGAGAAGATGTTACCGACATCTTCGTTTTCATAATCAACCATGGTAGGCCTCCGCAGCTTAAACGCTTGAGAGTGAAACGATTCCGTGCCGGGGGGCATTATTCCTTCGCCGGCTCTCCCCTTTAAATGTCAATCGTCTGCATCCACGCCCACTCTCGCGCCAATCCGTCTTTCAAGGCCACTCGAGGCTGGTAGCCTAGCTTTGCTTTCGCAAGCTCAATGCTCGCTCTCGTATGCCGCACATCGCCCTTTTGTCGCTCAAATGGCCTCACCTTCGCCTTGCGCCCGGACAGGGATTCGATAATTCGAATACTCTCCAGGAGGTTGGTTTCGGCGCCGCCACCGAGATTGAAGACTTCACCCGCTCCGGGGTACAACGCAGCCCCGACGAGACCCTCTACGATATCCGAACAATAGGTAAAATCTCGAGTCTGCGCGCCGTCATCATAGAGAGCAACTTCCTTATCGCTGCAAAGCCCCTTCATGAAGATATGAAAAAACATATCCGGCCGCTGCCTGGGCCCGTAAACGGTAAAAAAACGCAAAGACACCGTGGGGACGCCGTAGGCTTTCCAGTATAAGTAACAGAGGTGTTCGGCCGCGAGTTTGCTTACCCCGTAAGGTGACACGGGCCGTGTAGCCCCTTCCTCGCGCATGGGCAGGTCATCCGTATCGCCGTATACCGAAGAGGACGAAGCGTAAACGAGTTTCTTAAGCGTGGTGTCTTTGCACGCCTCCAATATCACTTGTGTTGCCCGGATGTTGTTTTCCGAATAGTGCGAAAATTCCCGACCCCAGCTGGAACGAACACCGGGCTGCGCTGCGAGATGAAACACGTACGAAACTTCCTTCACGAGCTTGCTTAGATCAAGGCTCAGGATGTTTTCGTTGAGCCAGTAAAAATGAGAATCTCGCAAAAACGCGGAGATGTTTCGCTCTTTGAAGCGAACAGGATAGTTGTCCAAGAAACTGTCCACGCCAACAACCTCGTGGCCCTCCGCTAACAGTCTTTCTGTCAAATGCGAGCCAATAAATCCCGCTGCACCCGTGATCAATGAACGCATGTCATGCCTTTCCCACTACTCGAGCCCTTCCGTTAAAGTCTGCCACGATCCACTGCGCCGAGGTCCGCAGATCTTCCGCTATACAACAGACCGAAAAAGACATTTCACGGCCCGAACCTTTTCCGAAATAAGAACTCTCATCGCTGGAACTCGAACCGACCTTTCCAAGTCAGTTTTTTGATTGCCTACCCCATACAACGATGTCACGAATCAGTGGACCGTCTCGATCCACAAAGACGGCGGGGAGTCCCGGCGTTGCTAACAGAGTCATCAGCCTACACCTGCCATCCAGCCCGGCGCATTTTTTCAATCACTGCATCGAGCAGAGAGTCCTCATTTTCGATAACCATGGCTGCTCGGAGCGCATATAATTTGTCGCGGGCAAAAGGGAAACGAACAAGCTTTAGAATGTCTTTTTCTGTCGTGATGATAAGATCTAAATGACGAGCCGCGCGGTTGATCCGCTGCCAATCGGCGACAGTGTAGACGTGGTGATCAGGAAACTCCAGCGTGTCTGCGACCTCCCCTTCCCACTCGTGAATCGTTTCGTACACGCGAGACGGGTCCGCAATCCCCGTAACCGCAAGGATCTTGTTGCGCGACAGCAGACCGAGCGGATGCTCCCTCCACTTTCTTTTTTCGAATCCTAGCAGCTTCATAGCCTGAATTTGGCCCCGGAAGGCCGGCACCCGGTCATACTTCTGAACCCGGGACATCCATCGATCTTGGGCACCTGTCAACAGGAAGCAATCCGCCC
>JBFJTQ010000204.1:0-5609 GCA_041625275.1 Binatia bacterium
AGGACAAAGGCGCCGATTAAAGCGGGGCTAACTCGATTATTCATGCGCTCTCCTTTTCCCCCCTTGTCAGGAATCGAACGACCTTCGGATCCTGGGAGCGAGCGAGCAGCTCCTTAGGATGCCCGCCCGCGATGATCGTTTTGCTCTCCGGGTCGAGAAACACACAGTTGTTGCCGATGGCGAAAATGCTCGCCAGTTCGTGTGTTACCACGACCACCGTGGCCCCAAGGCTATCGCGCAACTCCAACATTAACTGGTCAAGCAAGTGCGAGCTGATGGGATCGAGCCCGGCAGACGGCTCGTCACACAAAAGAATCTCCGGATCCAGCGCCATGGCTCGCGCCAGCCCCGCCCGCTTCTGCATGCCGCCGCTGATCTGCGATGGATAGTAGTCTTCGAAACCTTTGAGGCCCACCAAGGCGAGTTTGAGCGATGCCAGCTCGCGAATCTCCGCCGGACCGAGATCGGTGTACTCCTCCAACACGAGGCCGACGTTTTCGGCTAGCGTCATCGAGCTCCACAAAGCGCCGTTCTGAAACAGGACACCCATCCGCCTTACGATGCGCTGTCTTTCCCCCGCATTTGCCCTCGTGAAGTTCGTGTTCTCGTAGAATATGTCGCCCCTGGCCGGCTCATTGAGACCGATCAAATGACGCAGGAGGGTGCTCTTACCGCACCCGCTCCCCCCCATGATGATGAATACATCGCCACGGTTGATGGTGAAGTTGACGTCGCGCATCAAGACAAAACTGCCATAGGCCATGGTTAGGTCTTGCACCACGATATGGGGTTGCGAGCCGTTGGTCTTCCCGAGTTCAGCAATCATATCAAATGCCCAGAACGTAAAAGACGACCGCAAAAATGCCGCAGGCAACCACAATGGCAACGATCCCGGTCACCACGGCGGAGGTGGCTGCGTCACCCACCGCAGAAGAGCTTTTGCCGCACTGAAGGCCGCGCAGGCAGCCGGCTAGCGCAATCAACACGCCATAAACCGAGCTCTTAAAGACGCCACCGATCACATCCCCCAAAGCCACGGCTTTGGCGGTCTCCTGAACATAGGTGGGCCAGGACAGATCCAGCATTCCCACGCCGATCGCGGCGCCACCCAGAATGCCCAAAAAATCCGAGTAGAGACACAGGAAAGGCATCATCAAAACCAGCGCTACGACGCGGGGCAACACCAGAAATTCTACAGGCGAGAAACCCGCCGTCGTTAAGGCGTCGATCTCCTGCGTTACCTTCATGGTCCCGAGCTGAGCCGCGAAGGCCGCACCGGTTCGCCCGGCCATGATGATGCCGGTCATCATGGCCCCCATTTCGCGCATCATGGCGATGCCGACCAGATCAGCAACGTAAATCTGCGCTCCGAACTGTTTCAACTGCACGGCGCCGACGAAAGCGAGGATGACCCCCACAAGGAAACTGATCAACGTGACGATCGGCAGAGCCTGGGCCCCGCACTGCTGAATCAACAACAAAAGGTCCGAGGTGCGGTAACGCGCCTGCATGCCGAAGAGCCGGAAAAAGGTAACGGTCATTTCTCCGAGAAACGCGAGCATCTCGACCACGGACCCGGCGGTGCCGATCGTCGTGTTGCCGATGCGCGCCAGGATCGATGCTTCCGCGGCGTCCTGGCGAACGCCCTCTCGTTCCGGCACGGCGGTGGCGAGTTGCAGCATCCGGCGAACGCCAGAGGGCAGCCCCTGGGGATCGAGAGAGACGCGTTGCTGGCGGCACAGTTCGCTAATCTGGATGAGAAAAGTCAAAATGCTGCTGTCCCAGGCGCCGAGATTTTGCGCGTCAAAGGTAATCCGGGAGATCGATGGATAGCCTTTGAGCTCATGCTCCACGCGGGTCGCCGAGGCGAGCCCTCTTTGGAGTTTCCAAGCCCCCGATAATCGGATCAAGAGAATATCCTGATCGATCCGATCAAATGCAATCGCATTTGTTTCAGCCATGAGCGTTTGACTACAGATTCGCTCTTGCCGCGCTGCGAAGACGGTCCGCGCGCCTCAAGTCACGATCGATGCGCATGATGTCCATAACCGGATCCGGGCATGCGGGGGCGCCGCGAAACCGGCGCGTCAACTTTTTTCACTCAATCAAAATGCTTCCCAAAATCAAGTGCGGCCTCCAAGCCAGGTTGTGACGCGCGGACGTGGACAGGTGGCCTCTATGAGCCTGCCGCGGAAAATAAGGCTTGCAGCATCTGCCAGGCCTCTTCCTGGATCTTGCCCAGATGTTCTTCGCCGCGCAGACTCTCAGCGTAAATCTTGCACACATCTTCGGTTCCCGACGGCCGGACCGCGAACCACCCGTCTTGAGTCACGACCTTAAGTCCGCCGATATCCGCGCCATTACCGGGAGCGCGCGTGAGTATCGCAGTGATCGGCTCGCCGGCTAACTCCCTGGTGCCGACGCTTTCGGGACGCAGGTGCTTGAAGGCAGCCTTCTGTGCGGCGGTAGCCGGAATATCGGTTCGGGAATAGTAGGGCCTGCCCAATTCCTGCGTCAGCGCTTCGTACCATTGCCCCGGATCGCGTCCCGTGGTGGCGATCATCTCCGCCGCGAGCAAGCACAGGATGATGCCGTCCTTATCGGTGCACCAGACACTGCCGTCCTGGCAAAGAAAACTCGCTCCCGCGCTTTCCTCGCCGCCGAAACAGATCGATCCTTCGAGCAGCCCCTGGGAAAACCACTTGAAGCCGACGGGCACCTCAAAAAGCCTGCGACCGGATCGCTCTACCACCCGGTCGATGAGGGAACTGCTTACCAGCGTTTTGCCCACGGCACTGCCGCCGGCCCATAACGGTCGATGGGTGAGAAGATAGTGAATGGCGATGGCGAGGTAATGGTTGGGATTCATGAGCCCAAGGGACGGGGTAACAATGCCATGACGGTCGGAATCGGCGTCATTGCCCATCGCCACCTGAAAACGATCCTTGAGGCTCACCAATCCGGCCATGGCGTACGGGCTGGAGCAATCCATCCGGATCTTGCCGTCGTGATCGAGTGTCATGAAGCTGAACGTCGGGTCCACCGCGGTATTGACAACCTTTAGCTCCAGGCCATAGTGTTCGGCGATCGCCTGCCAGTAAGCGAGCGACGCGCCCCCCAACGGATCGACGCCGATGCGCACGCGTGCGGCGCGAATGGCTTCCATGTCGATCACCTGAGTGAGATTCATCACGTACGGCGTCCTGATGTCTTCCTGGTGCGTGGTCGGGGCACTCAGGGCCGCCCGATAATTCATCCGCTTGACCTCCCCGTTGCGCCGGCGGAGGTGACCGTTCGCGCGTTCTTCGATCCAGCCGGTAACGTCGGTGTCCGCGGGGCCGCCATGCGGAGGATTGTATTTAAAGCCGCCGTCTGCCGGCGGATTGTGCGAGGGCGTGACCACGATGCCGTCGGCAAAACCATCCTTCCGGCCTCTGTTGTAATGCAGGATCGCCCGCGAAATGGCGGGCGTAGGGGTAAAGCCGTTATCGCGTTCGATGATCGTTTCAATGCCGTTAGCGGCGAGAACTTCCAGCGCCGTGTTCTGTGCCGGCCCGGAGACGGCGTGGGTGTCCTTGCCCATGAAGAGCGGTCCCCTGATGCCGTTGGCGCTGCGGTATTCGCAAATGGCCTGTGTCATGGCAAGAATATGCGCTTCGGTAAAACTCGCGTCCTCGGGACTGCCGCGATGACCGCTCGTGCCGAAGCTTACCCTCTGGCCCGGCAGACTGACATCCGGCATGCGCTCATAGTAGGCTTTTTCAATTGCCTGTGGATCGATCAAAATGTCTTTGGGTGCGGCCTTACCCGCAAGTGGATGGATACTCATCGCTCCCTAGCCTCCTCAAAAATCTGCCAGCAAATGCCTATTTCCCTTGAGCTTAAGCCCCTCCGCTGATTGGCAGCCTAAAACAACCGCGCTTGCGCTCAGAGACTGTCGGGTTCCGTCGATCCCATGGGACGAGGCGTTTGTCCATGTCGCCCCCACTGCCAGCCATTGATCCTCGGCATATCCTCACCGTGTTCATGGATATACTGCTTGTGTTCGATCAGCCTATCCCGAATGGCTTGTTTGGCATAGGCCGCCCGCGCCCCGAGCTGCGGCACGCGGTCGATCACATCGGCCACAAGATGAAAGCGGTCGATGTCGTTCAACACACACATGTCGAACGGCGTGGTGGTCGTGCCCTCCTCTTTATACCCTCGCACGTGCAGGTTCCTGTGGTTCGTGCGCCGGTAAGTCAGGCGATGAATCAGCCACGGATAGCCGTGGAAGGCAAAAATGATGGGTTTGTCCGTAGTAAACAGGGCGTCGAAATCTTTGTCGTTCAATCCATGAGGGTGCTCGCTTTCGGGCTGGAGCTTCATCAGGTTGACCACGTTGATCACCCGGATCTTGAGTTCCGGAATGTGGCGGCGCAGCAATTGCACGGCCGCCAGCGTCTCCAGGGTCGGAACGTCGCCGCAGCAGACCATCACGACGTCGGGCTCGCCGCCCTTGTCGTTGCTCGCCCATTCCCAAATTCCGAGGCCCGCGCTGCAATGTTTGATCGCCTGGTCCATGGTCAGCCACTGGGGCGCCGGTTGTTTGCCGGCGACGATCACGTTGATGTAGTTGCGGCTGCGCAGACAGTGATTCGTGACGGAGAGCAGGCAGTTGGCGTCCGGCGGAAGATAGACGCGCACGACCTCGGCCTTCTTGTTGACGACATGGTCGATGAAACCGGGGTCCTGATGGCTGAAGCCGTTATGGTCCTGGCGCCACACATGGGAGGAGAGCAGGTAGTTCAATGAGGCGATAGGGCGACGCCACGGAATGTGATTGCACACTTTGAGCCATTTGGCGTGTTGGTTGAACATCGAGTCGATAATATGAATGAAAGCTTCGTAACAGGAAAAAAAACCATGGCGGCCGGTGAGCAGATAGCCCTCGAGCCAGCCCTGGCATTGATGCTCGCTGAGCATTTCCATCACGCGGCCGTCGGCTGCCAGGCCTTCGTCGTAGGGATAGCTGTGCGCCACCCAGGCACGGCTCGTGACCTCCAGCACGTCTTGCCAGCGATTGGAGTTGTTTTCGTCCGGACTGAAGAGACGGAAGTTACGGCTCTCCAGATTCAGTTTCATGACATCGCGCAGGAATTTGCCCATGACGCGGGTGGCTTCGGCATTCACCGCGCCGGGATTGGGCACCGCAATAGCATATTCGCGAAAGTCGGGTAAACGCAGCTCCCTCAGTCGAACGCCGCCGTTGGTCTGGGGGTTCGCGCTCATGCGCCGCTCTCCTCTGGGCGCCAGCTTAGCGAGTTCGGGCTTGAACTTTCCGTTTTGATCGAAAAGTTCCTCCGGCCGGTAGCTCTTCAGCCACGCTTCGAGCAGCTGGACATGGGCCGGGTTCTCGTGCATCTCGCCCATGGGCACCTGGTGGGCGCGCCAGTACCCTTCCGTGCGCTTGCCGTCGATTTCCTTGGGGCAGGTCCAGCCCTTGGGCGTGCGCAAGATGATCATGGGCCAGCGCGGCCGCTCCTTGAACCCGTTCTTGCGCGCATGGCCCTGAATCGTTTTGATCTCGGCAATGACCTTCTCGAGAGTGGCGGCCATGAGCTGGTGCA
>JBFJTQ010000205.1:0-5606 GCA_041625275.1 Binatia bacterium
ATCCCCCTCTGCTCATTCCAGACCTTTGCGATCACTGATTGTCCGGTCATGCCTTGGCCTTCGTCGGAGGCCAAAAATATGGCGGCCGGGACTATGATCCTCACTGGGAATCCACCCAACCCATCCGTGTCAACCCGCCCGCCAGGCGCAAGAGCATTAACCCGGATATTGAATTCTTTCACTTCACCGGCCAATGTTTTCGTGAGCCCTTCCAGGCCATGCTTCGATGCGCTATACGCGCACTTTCCCGGCACTCCATCGCGCCCGGCGCCCGACGAGATATTGATGATACTTCCCGCCCGTTGTCTGATCATTTGCGGCAGGACGGCTTTTGACATAAGAAACGGTCCCCTTAAATTCACGGCAATTATACGATCCCAGTCCTTAACTTCCATTTCCAGAACGGGACAACTGTCCACACCCAGATAGGCAATGGTCCGAAGGCCGGCATTGTTGACTAGGATGTCGATTCGACCAAAAGCATCCATAGTCGCTGAAACGATTTTTTCCACATCCTCCTCCACAGCCACATCTCCTTGCACGTGAAGCGCTTTTCGTCCCATATCTTTGACTTGTGAAAGAACCTCTTTTGACGCACTCTCATCTTCGATGTCATTGATGACTATATCCGCACCCTCTGCTGCAAATGCCAGCGCCAGGGCTTTACCTATCCCTACCCTACCCCCGGTGATGACGGCGACTTTGGCGTTTAGACTCATTCTTTTCTCCTGAGGCCTAGAAAGCGCGGGCCGAAAGTTCGACCCCCGTCACTTTCGTTACAGACTGTCAAAAGACTCCGCGAACGCCTTTCAACGGACTCCATGCTGTACTCGAATAAGTTGCGCCCATGCACGAACAGTTTTCATCATTATGCCCCGAGACCGAATGACTTCATCGGATTATCCCAGAGAATCTTCCGCCGCGCGGCGGCGGTCAACTCGGTGTTGCCGCTCAGCGCCCCGATAGTTTTTTCCGGAAACTTATCTACCGCGTCGCTGTGCGGGTAATCCGTAGCCACCATCAAGTAATCCTCGCCGACGGACTCGACAAACATCGGCGCGAGATCCTCGCCCGCCTCGCAGCTAACCCAGCACTGGCGCTTGAAATAGTAGCTGGGTTTCTCTCGGGTGGTCTTTGCCGAACCGTGGGATTCATGAGCCCAATGCTCGTCCATGCGTTCCAGCCAGAACGGCACCCAACCGCAGCCGGATTCGAGGTGGGCGACTTTCAGCCGGGGGAACTTCTCCAGCACACCGTCTGCGCAGAAATTGAGGCAAGCCAGCATCTGCTCCAAAGGGTGACACGCAACATGACGTCCGAATTCGCTATAGCGATCCGAACCGGCCTGCGGTAGCACTGTGCGCGCCCCCTCGTGCACGCAAACGGTCACCCCCAAATTCGATGCCGCCTCGTAAACGGGATCGTACTCGGGACTGGCGAGCGTGCGCCCACAGAACTTGTTGGGCCGCCAAAAAATACCTACGAGGCCTAATTTTTCCCGCGCGAACTTCAGTTCCTCCACCGCGAGAGCGGGGTCCTGCAATGGGATCAGCATGACCGCGTGGAGCCGTTTGCGATCATAATCGCAATATCCCGCAATCCAGGTGTTATAGGCCCGGCAGATGGCGGCGCTGAGTTCCGGGTCTATATCGTCGCGCCATATGATGTACAGACCGATGGTCGGAAAAAGGACGCTCACATCGACTCCCTCTCTGTCCATATCGCGCAGGTTCGAAGCCGGGTCGAACTTGTTGGCGTAAGCATCCGCGAAGCACTTACGCCAGCGTCTGGATGAGGAAAAAATATAGCCGTAGTCCTCCATTATGCGCCCGGGCCTCTGTGCGGAATCGGATACGGGCTTGCCGTCCACTTCCCGCACCGTCTGATTGGGGCCTTCCAGGCGCACACGGCTACGAAATCGTTCGGGCAAATACCTCTGGTAAAGATCCGACGGCTCCAAGATATGCCGATCCGCGTCGATGACTTTAAACCCGTCTTTCACGGTTCGCTCCTATCTCCAAAAGCTACGCTGCCGGCGCTATAGCTGCAATATTTGGGAAACCTTCACGGCTGACTTGAAATAACTTTCGCGAGCCGGGGACAGCCAGGTGGCAGCCTTAGGCGTTGACCCTCTCCTCCTGCCAGCCAGCACCTTCCGCCTCAAGAATTCCTTCTGGCCGCCCGGATCTGCACTAGAAAAACGAACCTAGCTTTTCTGTCCCCGCCTCAATCGACGTTGCAGTTCAAGAGAACGTTGTCCTGGCTCAACGGTAGATCAGCTTCTCGTGCCGACCAACGTTCCGCGACACCGGCGCGAACCACAGAAGCAAGGATGGGCCCGTTTCGCAGCCATGGTGTGAGGCTCGCCGAGCTGGAGATTGTAATCGTAGGTTAACTCATCGCCGGGCTGGATATCGCGGGAACTCTCGATGAAGATGCGATCGTTCTCATCGACTATCTCGCAGTTAGGCGCACACGAATGGTTGATCCAGCGCGCCGAGTTCCCGCGCCTGGTGGCATCGATGACAAGCTTGTCATTGACCTCAAAGAGCATCGTGTGCGGAGAATTCGCGTGCTCCTCGGAGTAGCGCGCGTCGGCCTCCTCTTGCGAGATGCGCTCGCCTTTGTATTCGATGATGCGTGTCCCGTGCGGAATGCGCATGAGCGCAAAGACTCCGCGACCATGAATGGGAGAATGCCGCACTGCGAATCGACGCTTGCCGTGCCTCATGTAATTTGCATAACTTATGAGACAAAAAGAATCAAACTTTGCATTGTGAAAATGAAACCCGCCTGGTCAAAGAATGCACTTGACTCAGCAGTATGCGAGGACCGTCTAGTCCTTGCTGCGCTCGGAATGACAGATTTCCGATCCCAGATCTAAGACTTGCAATTTGACATTTGCCATTTGCAATCCCGCGCAGCTATCTGCGTCGCCATCCGCGCAGCATCCGGCCGGCAATTGCGTCAAACGCATCGTCTAGCTCGCCGATGCGCAGCATTCTGCACCCCATATAGAAAACAATCGCCGCGAGAGTGATGGGGACCAGAACACGGGTAAAGTCGAGAGCTAGCCCGCTCAGCGGCAATGCGAGAGACAGCTCATCGACTAGCCACGCTGCGAGAGCCATCGGAACCGTTGCGGCGCAAATTTTCAAGACCGTGGCTCCGAGCCGGCTTCCTTCCAGCCAGCCCACGCGCCGCCGCATGAAGAGCGCCAGGAGCATGAAATTGACCAGCGCCACGGATGACGTTGAAAAGGCAAGACCGACGTGACCGAACGGGCCCACAAGCAGGGAATTCATCACATAGTTGACCACGATCGAGCCAAGGCTGATCAACATGGGAGTGCGGGTGTCGTTAATCGCGTAAAACGCCGGCGACAGGACTTTCACCGCGGCATACCCAGCCAGACCAAGGGAATAAGCGGCCAAAGCGTTGGCCGTCTGCGCCGTATCCAAAGCGGTAAACCGCCCATGCTCGAATATTAGGCCGACGATGGGCCGCCCCAAGACCGCCAAGCCGACTGCCGAAGGAATGCAAAGCAGAAAAACCAGCGCCAGAGCATGGGCCAGAGTTCGGCGGAACCCATCGTAATCCTCGCGCGCGACGCTGCGTGAAAGAGGGGGCAGGGTCGCGGTGGCGATGGCCGCACCGAAGACCCCGATGGGGAATTGCATGAAGCGAAAAGCAAAGTTCAGCCACGACACCGGCCCGTTGGCCACGGCCCCAGTCGCAGGGTCGATAATCGACGACGCAAAATTGGTGTTGACAAAAACGTTAACCTGCACGGCGGCCGTGCCAAGGATCGCGGGGCCCATAAGCCTGACGATTTGGCGCACACCCGGGTCCGTAAGGCTGATCATGGGCCGATAGTTGAAGCCTGCACGGCGCAGCTTGGGCCATTGTATCGCCCATTGCAGCAACCCGCCGATCAGTGTGCCATAGGCCATGCCTTCGATGGGGCTGAGCCCAACGGCCGGCCCAAGTACGAACCCCAACAGCAAGCCGCCGAAGATCGACCCCAGATTGAAAAAGGCGGATGCAAGAGCCGGAATACCGAAGGAATTAAGCGCATTCAAAATACCCATGGCCTGCGCCGCGAGCGCGATGAGTAAAAGAAACGGAATCATGATACGCGTGAGCTGGACGGTCAATTCCGACTTTCCCGGCACCTCGAAGAAGCCAGGCGCGAGCCCCGCCACGATGGCCGGCGCATAAAACCAGGCCAGCAACGAAATGGCACTGATGACGAGAATAAGCAGCGTCGCAACCCGATTCGACAGCTGAACTGCTTCCTTTCTTCCCTTTGTTTCCAGGACCTGAGAAAAAGTGGCGACAAAAGCCGAGGACAGTGCGCCTTCGGCGAGAAGATCGCGCAGCAAATTGGGAATACGGAAAGCCGTGAGAAAAGCATCGTACGCATAGCCCGCTCCGAAAAAGATCGCGAAGACCTGATCGCGGACCAAACCAAGGATTCGGCTCGCCATCACGGCCAAACTCACGATACCGGCGTTGCGCGCCACGTTCGGGCGCGCCGTTTGAAAAGTTTCCGAATCCATGGGCGTACCCATCAAACCTCTATCCCGTAGCACGAAATAGCCTTCCCGTCGATGCGCGGCTGCATCAAAACTGATCGTGATGCTGTGGAATCGGACTTACAATGCCAAATTGAATCCGGCTGGCTCACTTTGCCCACGTCACAGCCCATCCATTCGAGCCCCCCAAGCGGCTGCCCGCGCACGCCGCACCCCCAACCTTTTGGAACAAGCTGAGGAAAACAACAAAATCAATGCTGCGGGTCGTCATTACGGACCTTTCTCCCTTGGCGCTCGGAGCCGGCGCAAACGGCAAGTTGACAGAGGCTCTTGTTTGTCAGTAATTTCCGATATGTTAAATATTCTTCCCCAAAGGTCCCGTGTCGCCTAAGCCCCCGGCAACCTGAGAGAACGTCGCATAGAAAGGCATGAAAAAAATGAAAATTGCCGTCCTCGATGATTATCAGAATGCGTTTCGCACGCTGAAGTGCTTTTCCAAGCTCAGGGATCATGAAGTCATCGTCTACAACGACACGGAAAAAGACGCTCTGGGCCTTGCAGAACGGCTCAAAGAGGCCGAAGCCGTCATCCTCACGCAGCAACGGTCGCGTTTCCCGCGCGCGGTGATCGAGCGCTTGTCGAAGCTGAAGGTTATCAGCCAGACCGGCCGTAACATCGGGCATGTCGATTTGGCTGCCTGCACAGAGCGAGGCGTCGTCGTCTCGGCTGGTGGTTCTGGGCGACCCAATGGAACTGCAGAACTAACTTGGGGCCTGATCATTGCCGCGTTGCGGCAACTCTCCCACGAGATCCGACAGTTAAAGGAAGGCCGTTGGCAAACAACGTTGGGAGTGGAAGTCGCAGGCAAAACCCTGGGAATTTATGCTCTCGGCAAGATCGGCGGGATCGTTGCCTCCGTGGGTCAGGCCTTTGGCGCGCACATACTCTGTTGGGGACGTGAAGGGTCTATCGCGCGGGCTCGAGGCCTGGGCTACGACGTGGCACAGAGTCGCGAGAAATTCTTCGCTGAAGCCGACATTTTGTGTCTTCATATCCCGCTCAACGAGG
>JBFJTQ010000206.1:0-5588 GCA_041625275.1 Binatia bacterium
ATGGAGCTGCCGCCCGGGATGACTCCCTTGAGTTTCCTGCCGTTGGGCACGCCGCCACAGTCCTCTTCGAGAAGTTTCATAAAGGGGTAACCCATCTCGACTTCGTAGACCCCGGGCTTGGCGATGTGTCCGCTGACGCTGAATAGTTTCGTCCCTTTGCTTTTCTCCGTCCCCATGGCCGCGTACGCAGCCGCCCCTCGCTCAATAATCCACGGCAGGGCCGCCAACGTCTCGACATTGTTGACCACTGTCGGACAGCCGAAAAGCCCGTGAGTTGCCGGGAAAGGGGGTTTCACCTTTGGCCAGCCTCGGCCGCCTTCGAGCGATGACAACAACGCCGTTTCTTCGCCGCAGATATACGCTCCCGCCCCGCGATGGACAATCACGTCTACGTCGTAGCCCGAGCCCAGAACGTTCTTGCCGATGTAGCCGGCCTGGGTCGCCTCGGCGACCGCCTGCTCCAATATCTTGGCGCCGAAGACGAGTTCGCCGCGAATATAAATGAACGCCGTATGGGATTGAATGGCATAGGCGGAGATCAGCGTGCCTTCGATGATCGCATGAGGATCCTGCTCGATGAGCAATCGGTCTTTGAACGTGCCCGGCTCGCTTTCATCGGCGTTGCACACCAGATACTTCGGCTTGGGGCTGTCCTTGGGCACGAAGCTCCATTTCATACCCGTCGGAAAGCCGGCGCCGCCGCGGCCCCTCAATCCCGACGCTTTCACTTCTTCGATGAGCTGAGCGGGAGGCACGCTTCCCAGCACCTTTTCCAGCGAACGGTAGCCGCCACGGGATTTATAAACCTCCATGGTGTGGGATCGCGGAACCCCGATGTTACGCAACAATAGCTTTTCCATCTCTAACAGCCACGGTCTACTTTAACGATTGGAGAATCTCGGCAATCTTCTCTTCCGTCAGGTTCTCGTAATAGTCGTCGTTGATTTGCATCATGGGCGCCGTGCCACAGGACGCAAGACACTCCACCTCTGAGAGGGTAAATCTGCCATCGGCCGTTGTCTGCCCGACCTCGATGCCCAGCGTCCTTTTAACAAACCCCGTCACTTTTTCCGTGCCCCGCAGCGCGCACGACAGCGTGCGGCAAACTTGAATATGGTATCGGCCGATGGGCTTCACGTTGAACATGGTGTAAAAACTCACCACGCCATGCACCCGAGCCGGCGGCTGATCCATGAGCTTTGCAACATAGGCAATCGCTTCGTGGCTCAAATGGCCGAATTCCTCTTGCGCGAGATAGAGCACAGGCAGCATCGCCGCTTCTTTTTTCGGATAGCGACGCACCGTTTCTTCGAACTTCGTGAGGGTTTCAGGAGAAAATTCTACGGCCATCGTCGATTTCTCTGGGCGTTCAGCGGTCGCACTCCCCGCCGATCATATTCACCATGCCGAAGGTCGGAATAACATCCGCCACCATGTGCCCTTTGATCATCTCGTGAAAGGCCCCCATGGCAATAAAACAGGGAGGCCGGACTCTCACGCGATAGGGCCGACCCCCGCCGTCGCTGACGATGTAAAAGCCCAGTTCGCCATTGGCGCCTTCCACCGCCGCATAGACATCGCCGGGGGGAACAAGGATCCCTTCCATGATGATTTTAAAGTGATGCATCAGGCCTTCGATGCTGTTATAGACCTTTTCTTTCTCCGGCAGCACAAAGTGCGGGTCGTCGATCCACACGGGCCCGATCGGGAGTCTCTCCAACGCCTGCTCTACAATTCTCATGCTCTGCTCGATTTCCTGAATGCGGCACACAAAGCGATCATAGTTATCGCCCTTGGTGCCCAAAGGGATCTGGAAATCGAACTGATCGTAGGCGAGATACGGATACGCTTTGCGAACGTCGTAGTTCACTCCGCTGGCGCGCAAGATGGGACCCGTAAGGCTGTACGCAATGGCCGTCTCCGGCGAGATCTTGCCGATGTTCGATATGCGATCGATGAAGATACGGTTGCGCGACAACAGGCGGTCGCAATCATCCAGTAACTTGCGAATGATTTTGAACATTCCCGTGACCCGCTCGCGAAAGTCCGGCGGCAGGTCGTGCTTCACGCCACCGATCCGCACATAAGTCACCGTGAGACGCGCGCCGGTCAAACCTTCCACGAGACGGGTGATAAGCTCCCGCCCCTCGATCATGTAAAAGGCCGCAGTGATGGCGCCGAGCTCCGACGCGGCCATGCCGCAGCAGGTGAGGTGATCGTAGATTCGCGCCAGTTCGCTGATGATGACGCGAATGTATTGGCAGCGCGGCGGCGTCTCGACACCGATCAGCTTCTCCACTGCCAGCGCGTAGCCGACGTTATTGATCAGGGAGGAGGCATAATTGAGTCGATCCGTATATGGAATGACCTGCGTCCAGGTGGCTTGCTCGCAGCTCTTGTCGAATCCTCGGTGGAGAAAACCCACCTCCGTTTCGCAGTCGAGAATCTTTTCGCCTTCGAGCTTGAGATTGAACTTGATGGTGCCGTGGGTCGCAGGATGCGACGGCCCCATCTGCAGTTCCATAATCTCCTGTGGCAGTTCTTTGCTTTCAGCCTTCATCGCATTCCCAGAACTGAGACGATCAGTTCTTCTTTCCCAGGGTGCTTTTCAAGCGCAGCAATTTATTATGCGAGCGTTCATCCACAAACGTCCCCGCCACTTCTCGCTCGGGAACACGCGGCTGGCAGAGATTCACCGGATAGTCCTTACGCAGGGGATGCCCTTGGAACTCCTCATAGAGCAGGATACGTTTCAAATTTGGATGGCCCGAGAATTTGATGCCGAATAAGTCCCAGACCTCTCGTTCCAGCCAGTTCGCTCCCGCCCAGATGGGCGTCAGCGATTCCACCACCGGATCATTCTCAGGCACCGGGACCTTCACGCATAACCGCCGCTGGCCCTGCAATGAAAACACGTGATAGACGATCTCAAACCGGGGGTCTTTCTTCTTCCAGTAATCCACCGCCGTGATGTCGCTTAGAAAATTGAAATCGAGCTTGCTGTCTTCCTTCAGAAAGCCGAAACTCTCGCGTAAACCGTCCCGCGCAAGAGTTACGACTTCATCCCCGTGGGAGACTTCCGTTGCGAGAACCTTGTGAGACAGCTTCTCCTGGATATATTCGAGATTGGGGCTCGTATCAGACATGAAAAATCAATCCCACTCCAGCGCCCCTTTTTTCCAAACGTAGACGTATCCAATGGTCAGAATAAGGAGGAATATGGTCATTTGAACCAAGCCAAAAAGCCCCAGGCTGCGAAAATAAATAGCCCAGGGGTAAAGAAAGACGACCTCAATATCGAATATCAAAAACAACATGGCTACCAAATAGAAGCGCACGGAAAAACGAACTCGCGCATCCCCTCTGGGCGCATTTCCTGATTCGAAAGGTTCCCCCTTGGCGGGATTGAAGCTCTTGGGGCCAATTTTCTGGGCTATAACGAGCAGAGCAAGAACGATGACTCCTGCCAAGGCAAAGATGATAACCAGCGGAAAATACGGATCATTCATTGCGGACGACTACTTCAATGACCACACCACCCCGCCGAGAGCGACCGCTTTGCCTCGCGGGAAATCGTTGACTTCAGAAATTTTACTATTGGAAAAACCATGAGTTGTCAAGGTAACCTTCTCGATCGTTTCGAGCTTAGAGCGTGGCGGCGGCTTCTGCATGCCGATCGTCTCCCAAGCGGGGTTGTCAAACGCGTCATATGATTCTCGCAGCGAGCGGGGAGACAAAGGTTTTGAACCGCGATGGCGCGCGGAGGATATCGCGTTGTTTGAGACAAGCGGGAAGAACAATTTATCCTTTGATCACACCAACGGGGCGAAACCGGGCCACGCGCTTTGATACTTCGGCTTTGTCCATGGTTTCGACAACCTCCGCTACGTCTTTATAGGCATGGGGCATTTCTTCTGCCATCGTCCCGCGCCCCTGATAGCGAGCGACAACGCCGCGGCTTGCCATTTCCTGATCGATGTTGATACGTTGGCTTTGCTTTTTCGACTGGGCCCGGCTCATGACTCGTCCCGCGCCGTGGCAGGTGCTACCGAATGTTTTTGCCATCGCCGCCTCAGTTCCCACGAGCAAATAGGAGTAGCGCCCCATGTCGCCGGGAATGAGAACCGGCTGGCCGATTTGCTGATACGCTGCCGGGATCTGAGAGTGGCCAGGGGCGAATGCGCGGGTCGCCCCCTTACGGTGAACGCATAACCGACGTTTTTCACCCGCTACGAAATGGTCCTCGATCTTGGCTATGTTGTGGCAGACGTCGTAAATCAGGGAGAAGCCAAGCTCCCGGGGACTGATGCCCAGAGCCTTGAGGAAAGCTTTTTCTGCTTGGCTCATGATGACCTGGCGGTTGGCCCAGGCATAATTTGCCGCCGCGGCCATGGCGGAAAGGTAGTCCTGGCCCTCAGGCGATGGAATCGGCGTGCATGCAAGCTGCCGGTCCGGCAGCGAGATTCCGTACTTGCTCATCGCTTTGTTCATGACTTTGAGGGTGTCCTCACAAGTCTGATAGCCGAGGCCGCGCGAGCCCGTGTGAATCAATATCACGATCTGATCCTTAAACAGTCCCAGGGTATCAGCCGCCTTTTGGAGATAGAGCTCTTCGACGCGACCAATCTCGAGGAAATGATTCCCCGACCCCAGCGTGCCGACCTGCTTGAGCCCTCGTTCCAGCGCCCTGTCGCTCAGCAGTTCGGCGTCTGCGGTCGCCAGCCTTCCGCCCTCTTCCATGTACAAGAGATCCTCGTCGCGTCCATAGCCCTGCGACACCGCCCAGCGCGCCCCGTCGCCCAGCAATCGTTTTTCATCCTGCCTGGAGAGCTTGGGGATCGCCCCTTCCGACCCGACTCCGGACGGGATCGATGAAAAGAGCGCTTCGACAATACGGGGAATTTGGTTTTTGATCTGCTCGAAGACCAAACTGGTCTTCACGAGGCGAACCCCTCAGTTGATGTCGTAACCAACGCCTCCGGGGGAAATCACTCCCTCATCCACGTCCACCGCCGCAACGCCGCCGATGGGAAAACCGTAACCCCAATGAATGTCCGGCATGGCCAGGGAATAGCCGACGATCCCTGGCAGATGAGCGACGTTCATGACTTGCCTCAAGCTGTTGTCATCCTTGAGGTTCGCGATCAGTTTTTCGGTGGCATAGATTCGCCCGGGCACTCTCATGCCCCCCTGCCGGGGAATCTCCCACAGACAGTCTTCGATGCGCTTGAGATTAATCTCTTCTGCTGCCATTTCGCATTCTCACAAAGTAAGACTATCAAATTCTAGCGCGGAAAAAACGGTCCGCCGGCAGGCAATCTGTCCCCCTTCTCTGTCCCCCTAAATGAAGCGCCTGAAGCTGGATTGCCCTATTACATTTTGCCTGCCGTCCTGCCCTGGGTCGCCTTTTGGAAACGGCAAATCCTTCTTCGTTCACTCTTCGCGTATCAACCATTGATCCCGATGAGAAATCCTGGAGATGCTTCGACGAGGCTCATCAGGATCGGGTAACTCCTGAATGATTTCGGCGCTCCTCCGTTCGTCCCCTCGGTCAACCTCAAGACAGGCTCTTACCTTCTCTAAGGTCG
>JBFJTQ010000207.1:0-5580 GCA_041625275.1 Binatia bacterium
CCGGGTACTGATTTACCTGCCTAACTCGCCCCAATGGTTAGTCGCCTATATCGGGCTGCAAAAAATCGGTGCTGTCCCTGTTCCGGTCTCTCCCATTTATCCGCCCTACGAGCTTACCTATTTGCTGAATCACTCGCGGTCAAAAGCGATCATCTGCGCAGATACCAATTTCGGCTACGTCAGAGAGGTCCTGCCCAAGACCGATGTCGAGAAGATTATCGTAACGCGCGTTGCGGACCTGCTTCCCATGGGCAAAAGGGTCTTCGGCAAGGTCTTTGACAAGCTGCTCAAGGGTTCCGTGAGCGGCAAAGGCAACGTCTTTTTCTTCAGGCATTTGATCCGAAAATATCCGCCAACGCCGCCTAAGGTAGACGTAGATCCCAAGAGCCACATCGCTCACATCCTTTACACTGGCGGAACAACGGGCTTTCCCAAAGGAGTTCCGCACGGCCACCTCGAGCTTCTAAGCGGCATCGTGGGGATTCGGGAGGTTTATCGGAGCTGCATCAAGGAAGCTGAAAACACGCTCGTCATGCCGCTGCCGCTCTTTCATATGTTTTCGCAAGACATGATTTTTGCTCTGGGGCTGCACCTGGGCAATACGGTCGTTATAGCCCCCAAGCCGAACATCGACGCGGTATCCACGTCGGTGCAGGCCTATCGGGGCACTCTTCTCGCCGGCGTCCCCAGTCTTTATCGGCTGATTCTGGAGAACGACCGCCGCGATTTTTACGATCTCAAGAGCCTCAGATACTGCTGGAGCGCGGGCGACGCTCTTCCTAGTGAAGTCTCCTCGCGCTGGATGGAAACAGTCGGCATTCCGATCTATCAAGTCTACGGTTCCACTGAGAGCGTGTGCATTTCGGTCACTCCTCCCGGCGGGGAGCCCGGGCCGCGGAGCGTGGGCACCCTCATACCGACGAGACTGGCCAAAGTGCTCGATCCGGAAGCGCAGCAGCCCACGGCGCCAGGTGAGGGGGGGGAATTGCTCGTCAGCTCCGATTATTCGTATGTCATGGGGGGCTATTTGGAAAATCCGGCGGAAACTAAAGAGAGCTTCGTCGAGCTTGACGGCAGAATATGGTGCAGAACCGGCGACTACGTCAAGATGAGCGCGGGAGGTGAGATCGAGTTTATCGACCGGAGGGCGGACTTGATCAAACACAAAGGATATCGAGTCTCCGCCGCGAGAGTGGAATCTGTCCTGCAAGATCATCCAGCCGTGGTCGCGGCTTGCGTCGTGGGTGTGCCCGACCCCTTAGCGGGCGAGCAAGTCAAGGCCTTCGTGATTCTGAAGGCGGACGTCCGGGGCGTTACCGCCTACGATCTCACCAGACACTGCCGTGAAAGGCTCCTGCCTTATGAAGTGCCTGACTATATCGAATTCAGAGACATGCTGCCGAAATCCAAAATAGGAAAACTCCTGCGCAGAGAGATGCGCGACGAAGAGCAGAGAAAAGTGACCGCGCCGCCTGAGAGCTGAAAGGTCGGTCAACGTTGCGGATATGTTATTAGAAAATGGTAGATTCTTGCACGGGAGTTTCGAGCGCGCTTAGACCTTTGTCCAGAAGACCCACACGCCACCGCAGCTCTTCCTCCGGCGGCAGTTCCGGCTGGCCCACGGGGTAGTGGAACTTGCTCCCGCCCATGATTCTTCCTATCCCAACCTGGGCCGCGACATTGGAGAGGCAGGTGATCAGCACCACGGGAATTCCCTTTTTCTCAATTTCTCTGCCGATCGTAGCGCCGCTACGCGTGCCGGTTCCTCAGGTGGCCGTTAAAATGACCGCATTGATACCAGACGTGGCAAGCTCTTCGGCGATACCCGCGCCGATTTCCTCCATCTTGCTCGGCATCGCTCCGGTGCCGGTGGTGACAAAGTAGTAATCGTGGAGCTTCTTGAATCTCTCGGCTTTTTCCAGCACGCGCATGGCGTCCAGGGGAACGATTCGATCAGGGTCTTGGTTGACGGTGGAGGTGTCATAACCGGTATGCATGGCTTCGTAGTCGCCGCGCCTGAGATCGGCCCGTCCTTCGATCGGATATTTGAAATACCTGGAGCCGCGCGAACTCTCGAGACGGTCGGGATTTCCTTTCGGCACTAAGCCGCCTTCGGTGACCAGCGCGAGAGTGGCATTCTTGAGGGCTCCGCTCAGATTGGGAATGGGATGCTGTTGAGCCTCAATGTAAGGGATCTCGCTCTCGAAGGATTGGCCGTCGAGCTTCGCCAGCAACAGATCCACCGCTCGGACATAGTCCGGCGCATCTGATCTAGCGGTAAAACGCCGTGCAATAGGCAGGCAGTACTCAAGCCGGAAATCTTCGATGGCACTTTCGTCTTTGGCGAGGAGTCGCTCGATAACGAGGGAAAAAAGTCTCAGGCATTCTTGCATAGCGGCGGCGGAGGCGCCGGTTTGAACGACAAAGACATGCCGGCCGATTTCCTTGGTCCCCGGGTTGTCTTCGTGCATTGCGGTGATTACGGGGATGCGCCGGTTCTCCCGCACCCAACTGCACAGCTTCGCGCAGGCGAGGCCGTATCTGCCGGCATTAAAGGCCGGGCCCGCAAGGAAAAAGTCGGGTTCAAACTGATCGACCGCGGCTCGAATCGCTTGCAGCGCCTTATCTTCCTGTTCGTGAAAGTAGTTGTCGCCGCAGACAACGGTGGCATACTCCACTCCGTGAGCCTTCAACGCTTCTTGGATCATCGCTCCCGCGCCCACGGCGCGGGGCATGAATAGAACCTCCTGCCCGGCCTTGTCCTCTCCGCCGATGCCGGCAAAAAACTGATTCAAATAGTGGAGGACTTTGACCATGTCCGTGTCTCCTCAATTCTCGTAGATCGCCCGAAATCCGCCGCTTCCCATCTTGCTGAAGGAGCCAAAGAATATAGTAGGATCGAACAGAAAGGGCAGCCGCGGATCATGGGTTGACTTGAAGTGGAGGTCGAGATCGGTGCGGCCGATCACGGTGGCAAGCGGGGGTATGTAGATTTTTTCCGAAACGTTGCCGCGGCTGATCATGCTATTGGCCTCTTTCGGATGGTCGACGAGAGGCCTTTCGTAACCTTTGGGGCCGTTGGATTCGTGGAGCACGGCGACGGTCTTGATGCCCTCGTCTTCGCACGCCTTTACGGTCTGCATGAAATCGACGGTTCCGTTGCCCGTTCCCTCCATAAGCGCGACGGCTCCATTCGCGCCCAGATTCCGCGCTAGTCGCGCCACCCATAGCCCCATCTTTTTCTTCTGCTCGAAACTATCGTTGTAGCCGCGCGAGAGAATGACGCCCAGGAAGTTTATTGTTTTCCCGTGTCGAGCGAGCAGCTCCGCGATAAACGGATTGGCGCAGTGCAGGGATGTGGGAATCTTGCGCTCGCTCTTGTAGTTGCCGCTGACCACGGCGCCGTCAAAGAATTCGGCCGGATGGACATAAGTCGGCAGGGTTCGCGATATTTCTTCGCCATAATAGAAAGTGCGCGCAAAACAAAGCTGGCTTTGTACCTGGTAAATCAGAGCCACGCGCGGAAGGCGCTGATCAACGGGAGTCAAAGCGACGCGATTCCTTTCGGGAGCGATAGCAGTCTTTTCGACCCGCGCCAAAAAAGCCGCGCATCTAAGCCCGATCATTCTGAGCGCATGGTCGAAGGCCGCGTTGGAGACCGAAGAATCGGGCGTAAGCGAAAGAACCAGATGGAAGTGATCCGATCCGTAGGAGTAGGGCGCGCCCGCGCCTGTCATGTCGATGATCCCCTCGCGGGGCTTCTCAATCGGTGTCATGGTCACCAGGTGGGGAAAGCGGCCCGCAATCGTCACAAGAAGATTTTTGATGCGCACCGTTCGCCCGGTGCCGACGAGCACAGCCGGAGCGCCAAAGCCTGGGAAGGTTGTAGCGGAGCTCCCGAGCTTTGCAATCGGAAGCACGGTGTCCAAAACGTGGACGATGCGTTTGGATTCACCGGGGCGCGCGATCTCGCAGTCAACGTGAATGCTGGCGGTGAGATCCTGGATTTGTTCGTCGAGGTCAGCCCCGCGGACAGAGAGGGACTTCCCGTTCAAAGAGGTGTGCTCACCCCATTGAAGCGTTTCAACGGAGTAATCGGAGAGTTCTAGTTCCACTCGATCATCCTCTCGGCTCGGTAACAATCGTTCCCCATGTACCGCGGCTTTGCGTGATCTGTCAAGGAGAGAAAAAACGAAGGAAAAAAAAGGTGAGCCTCTCAGAATCCGGTTGGAACGGGAAAGGCGCCATGCTCGGTTGATCGCTTGCTGGAGGCCGCGCCACGCTTAAGCCCGAACCGATCTTCTAGTATCAGCCGGATGCGAATTACTGCGATCCGCTTCGGAGAGTTTTTGCGAGAATTAAGGAATTGCCTAAGAAGATAAATTAGGATATAGGGAACATGCGGCTCGCGAGTAACATAAAATATTCCGAGGTTTGGCCGTTTTTTATGGGAGACGTTTATCCGCAATTCAAGGTAGCAGCCGCGCAGGCGGCGCCGGTCTTCCTGGATCGAGAAAGGACGACCGATAAAGCCTGCCAACTCATTCTTGCGGCGGGAAAAGAAGGGGCGAAGGTCATCGGCTTTCCGGAGTGCTTTATTCCCGGCTTTCCTCACTGGTTCGATTTCCGCATCGCACGCGACTGTCGCGGCTTCATCAAAGATCTGTTCAAGAACGCCGTCGAAATCCCGAGTCCGACGACCGATTCCCTGTGCGCAGCCGCTCGGGATGCGCAGATCACCGTTGTCATGGGGCTCAACGAGCGCGATCCGGGCAGCATGGGGACGCTCTTCAATACTCAGCTCTTTATCGGTCCGGACGGACGCATCCTGGGTAAACACCGCAAGCTCGTTCCGACGTGGACCGAGCGGTTGGTTCATACCGGAGGCGATGCCAGCACGTTGAAGGTTTTCCCAACGAATGCAGGTCCTGTAAGCGGCCTGATCTGCGGCGAGAATACCAACAGCTTTTATCGCCTGACCTTACTGCTGCAAGGGGAGCGAATTCACGTGGCCAGCTGGCCAGCTTTCCCCACAAGGGCAAGGCAGGAAGCCATCGAGATTCGCACGCGCAATTATGCCTTTGAGGGACGGTGTTTCGTGATCAGCTCCACGGGCGTTTTCAGCGAAGAAATGAAGGACATGCTTTGTCCGACGGCCGAGCAAAAAAGCAAGATCGTCGGCACAGGGGCCTTTTCTTCGATAATTAGTCCTACGGGGGAGTACCTAGCTGGCCCGGACACAGGCGGGGAGAAGATTCTCTACGCGGAAATCGATCCCGAGGTCATCATCGATGAAAAGATCAGCCACGACTTGACCGGCCATTACAATCGCTTTGATCTTTTCACGCTTCTCGTCGATGACCGGCCGGTTCAGCGCGGACCCGTTTTCAGAGACAGCGAGGAAAAATCCCCGATTGATTTCTCCGCCATGGCTGAGCCTCCAAGTTCTCCAACATCCAAAGAGCCGGCACACCTGAAACCGGCAAGGGCGTTGCGCCGCAGGCGTTAGCAAAGTCCATCACCTCTTTGAGTTGACCTTAACTGGCCCGTTTCATCTTTAAGCTGGCTTTGTCAAGCATA
>JBFJTQ010000208.1:0-5568 GCA_041625275.1 Binatia bacterium
AGGGCGCCGAGCACCGCGCGTTTGGATGCGCCGAATCTCTTGGCGCCGAACATGGTTGCCCAAAGGTCCACGCCATAAGTCAACAAAGCAAGCAAGCCAAGAACGACGGTTGTCTTGATGCCGACATAAACAAAATCCTCAGCCCAAGCCGCAAAAAGAAAACCAAGGAATAAGAGAGGGGCTCCGGGTAACGCCGGGAGGATGAGGCCCGTTATCCCGAGGACGACGAGGGCTGCCCCGATGAGCCAAAGTAGGATAGTCATTTCCATATGCTAGGCGAAAGAGCGACCCGTGATCTCCTAACCCCGTTTGCGGCGGCGACGCGCCGGTGTCCGGGTGTCAACGGCCTCGTCGAGCTGTGATGGCCGGCCTTCGTGGCTGTCGCTGGCGAGCCGCTGTGCGATGATTTTGTAGACCTCGGGGCAAAATCCGAATCCAATGTGTGATGTCCGGACCTCGATGTGCTCGACGTTTGGGGCGGTCCGATCGATGCAGGCTTCCCACGCGACAATCGCGTCGGCGCGCGAATAAATTGCCGTCACGGGCGTGAGGAGCAAGATGCGGTTGCGCGCCTCGATTTCGGCCTCGATGGCGTCCATGTCAATGCCGCGGCGGCGAAAAGCGTGAGCCACAATCGTATACTTGGGGCCACCGATGACGGGAGTCCCCAACGTGATGATGCGGTGGACGATGTCCGGGCGCTCGCGGGCAATCTCTCGGGCGAGAAATCCCCCCAAGCTCCAACCAATGATGCGGATCTCTTGTTGGGATTTGCGGTGAAGTGACAGAATGCGCTTCAACAAGCGGGGCAGCAGCTCGGCCACATTGCCGGAGTTGCGCCCGAGGTGCCAGCCGGTAACCCAGTAACCCATAAGGCGCAAGTAGCTCTTGAGAAAAACCGTTGAGCCGTCGCCGGCGCCGTAGCCGGGAAGAACCAGCACGGGCTGGCCACGCCCCCGGGGTTGCCGCGCCAGTTCCGGAAAGCGAAGAATGAGCCGTGGAAACTCAAGAAGCGCCCGCGCCTCACGGAGCATTCCGGATCGGGACGGGGGCGTACAGAGAGGGTCTATCATGGGACTTAGAACCGCAGGCGCTAAAAGCGGGTCAGTTAGACGTTAGCACAATCTTGGCGCTTTCCAAGACTTACTTCCCCCATGGCTTGATGAGGCAATCTAACCTTTAACACCGCGATGTCATACTGCGACGAGGCAGCGAGGGCACAATGTTCACGCGTCTCCTGGACAGCGTGCTGCCTCTCCGTTCCCAAACGCGCGATAGACGCATTATCGATCAGTACGGGCTTCGCTGGCGACTTCTCAGTATTCTCCAAAGACCCCATTTACGGCTGCGCCGCTTTACTCCGGAGAGGTCAACTTAAGCCCGGTGATCCCTGCGATGATTAGCATGATGCAGAGCAGCCTTGGGGGAGCCGAAGATTCCGCAAAAAGAATGATACCGAGGCAAGCCGTCCCCAGCGCACCGATGCCGGTCCACACGGCGTATGCCGTGCCGACGGGTATAGTCCTCAAAGCTTGGGCCAGAAAAAAAAGACTCGCAAGCATCGCGGCTAAGGTAAAGCAACTCGGCCAGAATTTTGTGAAACCGCCGGTATATTTCAAGCCTATTGCCCAGGCGACCTCAAATAAACCGGCGATGGCAATATTGAACCAGGCCATTGTGAATATCCTTTCTTGCTGGAGTGGTTTGTCTGTACGCCCGCGGGCCGATCAGAGAACATGCCCGACCCCTGATATCGTCGAATTCTCTTTCGCCTGCCGGTGCAGGTTGGCGCCCTCGTTAATAAATAACACAGCAAGCCGTCTTTATCGGCCCGTAATGTAAAACTCGCGCAAGGGTGGTTCTCTCGTTGCCGAAACGCACGTCAACAAAGTGCGGGGGAGAAACACCATACTTAAATTCATGATCCGGACGCAATGCACAACCGCCGCCTGGACACGAACCGGCGTCCCCGGCTGCATGCAGAATCAGGAGAATGTCGGCAACAGTCAATACGCCCATAGCAGTCATTGTGACAGTAAAAATCTGATTGGGGAAGAATTGAATGAGTTGTTCGGGGCGGAGTCCCCGGTGGATTCGGATGAGTGTTTCGGCAATGGAACTTTCTTCGTTCGTGGGAGGTTTTAAGGTCGTTCCGACGCCTGATGGATTTGAATTCCCAGGGTGTATAATGATTTAAAAACTATAGCCTGGAGGTCTTTCGATGACAGCAGACACAACTTCTGGGCGGCCAGCGTTTTTTCGTTCCATCGTATTTAAGAATATTGTCCTGTTTCTATTAATCTTGGTTGTCGCGGTCGTGCCGCTTGCTTTGCGCTACTACCAGGACAGCCGGGATTATGAGATCAAGGTCCTGGCTTCGCGCCTTGAGTTCTTTGCCGAGCGCGGCGTTACATGGCTGGACCCAGTGGGCATCGACGCCCTTAGGAGCCCCGCCGATAAGCAAACCAGAGCCTACCAGGATACCCTGCAGGTCCTTAATCGTATCGAAAAAGAATTTGGGGTAGACAACGCGGTACTCATGCGGCGGAGAGAGGGCGGCAGCTTTGAGTACATCGCCGTCGGCAGTAACGCCTTTCGGGGTTCGGCGCAAAATCCTCGCAAGGTGGGCAATCCGTGTTTTCCAACCGTGGGCGGCAATCCGTGCTCCCCGCAAGGGAGCCGCTCGATCTTCGACATTGGCCGTCCCGTGCATATACACAGCTGGTTTCCCGCCACCTATCAAAGTACCGAGGACACTTGGCAGGCTGGGGAAATGAAGCACAGCCGGCTTTTTGGCGGGGAGGTGGGGAACAGAGAATTCGACCAGTTCCTCCAAATCAATGCGCCGCTCAATCTCAATGGGCGTGTTGTCGCAATTTTGATGTTGAACAAGTTTGCCGAACCTGTCGCTGCGAAGGTGCGGACGAACACCCTGAGACTCTTCGGTTTCACGACGGGTATCCTGGGCCTGGGGCTGATTCTCTTCGGCATCGTTTCCTCGCGCATGCTGCGACTGCTGCAACATTTGACTTCGGCGGCGGAAGAGGTGAGTCACGGAAATCTGGAAGTCGCTATCTCGAATAAACGAAGCCGCGACGAGGTGGGCCGTTTGGCCAATGCCTTCGAGAAAATGATCGACGGGCTTAAGCAACGCGATTTCATTCGCAACACCTTTGGGCGTTATCTCAGCCGCGAGGTTGTCGATGAGCTGTTAAACTCTCCGAATGGGCTGAGGCTTGGAGGTGAGTTGCGGGAAGTCACGTTTTTGGTTGCCGATTTGCGGGGATTCACTGCGCTGTCATCGCGGATGGAGCCGGGCGAAGTTATTCAAATCGTGAACCGCTTTTTGGAGCCGATGGTCGATATCATCACGCGCTACCAAGGAACGGTGGATGAGTTCCAAGGGGATGGCATTCTCGCTTTCTTCGGGGCTCCGGTTGCTGCTGCGGACGATCCTGAGCGCGCCGTAGCCTGCGCCGTGGAGATGCAGAGCACAATGGCGAAGCTCAATGCTGATCAGAAAAGACGGGGGCTTCCTGAACTTCACATGGGCATTGGCATCAACACGGGGGAGGTCATCGTCGGAAACATCGGCTCAGAAAAGAGAACCAAGTATGGCGCACTGGGGACTCCCGTTAACATGGCCTACCGGATTGAGTCCAGCACCGTCAGCGGACAGGTACTGATCTCGCAGACAACCTACGAGAGGGTAATGGATGTGGTGCGAGTGGGCAAAAACTGGAGTGTACAGTATAAAGGGCTGCATGAGCCCTTTCAGGTCTATGAGGTAGAGGGCCTCAATGGGGCATATGCCTGCTCGATGCCCGAAGGGGTGCCGGAGCGGTTTTTCGATTTGGATCTACCGCTTGCGATTGAGTGTTTCATTGTGGACGGGAAAAGAGTTTCGGAGAAAAGCATTACGGGTCGAATCGAGAGACTATCTGAAAATCGCGCTCAGGTCCTCTTGGATGGCAGCGTGGAGCGCAATGTGAGCGTCAAGGTCCGGATCGCAGCGGACGGCGCGGGCACGCTTTCCGACATTTACGCCAAAGCGGTGGAAGCCAATCCGACAAAAGGTAACATCGCTACCCGACTTGTCTTGAATTTTACCTCCCTGCCCGATGATGCAACGGCGTACTTGGAGAAAATTCGAAGTGAGGCATTGCCGGGGTAGTATCCTTCCTGATCCATCGAACTATAGCGGACGGTCTCTCACGGGGTGTGGTTTTCGCGGAGCGGGGGGCTTTGATGAGCCTACCGATAAAATCGATTCAAGAGCTTGTGGTCGGTGAAGCTTGCAGATACGGAATCAACGGCCCCTCCCTAAGCGTGTTGCGGGGTCCATGGGTGCGCATAAGACATATTGGCAAAGCTATCGCGAAATTTCAGTTCTAACCGCTCAGACTGTTTTCTCGCGGTAAGGGCAGAGGGGGCGGATCGAGCACTGCGGACACCGCGGCCTTTTGGCCAGGCAGACCCTTCGCCCATGGTATTGGAGCAAGTGGCAGAAGCGAACGCGCCGTGTAAGTGGGACGAGAGGCATGAGGTCGGCCTCGATTTTGTCAGGGTTGGCGTTTTTTGTCAGACCGAGTCTCTGCGATAGGCGCATCACGTGGGTGTCGACGCCAATGGCATCCTGGTCAAATGCGTTACCGAGGACGATGTTGGCTGTCTTACGCCCCACGCCTGGCAAAGTGACGAGGTCTTCTAGCCTACCAGGGACATTGCCGTCGAAACGCTTGACGATTTCATTGCAGCAATTGTGAATCGCGCGCGCTTTGGTGCGGAAAAAGTTGATTTTGCGAATGTCCCCTTCGAGTTTCGCCGTTGGCGTACAGGCATAGTCTCCGGCCGTTCGATATTTCGTGAAAAGGTCTGCGGTGACTTGGTTCACCAGCTCGTCACGAGCTTGGGCGGCGAGTATCAATGCAATCAGCAGTTCCAGCGGATTTGTGAAAACAAGGTCGAGCTTGGCATCAGGGTGCGACTTTTCGAGGCGGTCGATGATCTTTTTGACGCGGGTCGCCTGCGGTTTAGATGCCGGCTTGGTTTTGTGCGCTGGGGGCATTTTGGTATTATGATAAAATATGTTAGCAAAGGATGATTTGTAAAGGGAGGAGCCCAAAAATGGAACTTAAAGACCTTAGAAAATTGCCCATGCCGAAATTGCGCGATCTCGCCAAGCAAGAAACGGATCTTACGGGCGTCGTCGGCATGGAAAAGGAGGCCCTGATAAAGGCCCTTGCGCAGGCCAAGGGTATCGCTTACGACGAAACGACAAAAGACGTGAACGCGATCCATGCCGTTAAGGTGGAGATCCGCGATTTCAAAAAACAGAAAGCGGAACTTCTCACGACGTCTCGAGACCGCAAGAAACTCAAAAAGATTCAAAGAAAAGTAAAATTGCTCAAACGACTGACACGCCATCTGGCGCATGACGCCAAGCAAGCCGCAAAGGTTGCCGCAGCAAAACCGGCGCAGGAGGCACCGGCCGCGGCGCCCACGACAGGAGCCCCGGCAAGCGCGGGGTCATAAATTCTCATGATTCCAATGCCTCCAGTGCGCGGG